>CAIWDF010000312.1 GCA_903911435.1 uncultured Bacteroidota bacterium | reverse complement strand
GATATCGTTCCTGACTTATCTGCACAAGGAAATAACATTAGATGGTATAGCGATTCATTGCTCACCAACTTGGTGTATACCGGAAGTCCTTACACAACCAGTTACAACACGGTAGGAAATTATCCTCTATATGTAACTCAAACAGTGAATGGAATTCAAAGTACATCCACGTATGTAACTTTGACTATTAATTCAATTCCGTTGCCTCCTGTTTCTTCAAATGCTAGCGCTTGCTTTAACAGTGCCATTCCCAATCTGACCGCTGCTGGTACTTCTATCCAATGGTATAACACTACTGCTTTAGTAGCTAGCGGTAACAGTTTTGTAACGAACAACACTGCTGCTGGAACTTATGTATACAATGTAACACAATCGGTGAATGGATGCGAAAGTCCTTACACCATTGACACTTTGACCATTCATAATCTTCCAGCAACACCTGTGGCATCATCGCCAACAATTTGTTTTGGGATTGCAACTCCTGATCTGAATGCAACTGGAACAAATATCATTTGGAGGGATACTTCGGGAACAACTGTTTCTACAGGCAATTCATATACGACAGGAATTTCTTCTCCAGGAATACATACCTTCTATGCCACTGATTTAAATGTTGCAACAGGTTGTGAAAGTGCTGTAGATACGGTACTTCTTACTATTAACTTTACACCACCTCCTACTGCGTCTGATGTTTCTATCTGTAGAGGAACTGCGCCAGTAATAACAGCGAGTGGAACTAATATACAATGGTACGATGCCAGCTTAACAAGTATTTATAGTGGCAATCCATTTACGGGTGGAGATACTACTGTTGGTGTACATACCTATTATGTAACACAAACCAATTCGTTGACGACTTGTGAATCATCGAAAGACACGGTAAGCCTCACCATCAACACAGCTCCTTTGGCGCCTGTTGCAAGTGATGTTGCAGTTTGTTATGGACAATCGGTGCCGGCATTATCAGTCGTAGGCACCAATACTAATTGGTATGGAAGTTCGCAGCTAAACGGTGTATTGTATAACGGAAATACATTTGCGACTAACGATACTACGGTTGGTTCATTCACCTATTTCGTTACTCAAACTGTTGGAGGATGCGAAGGTCCAGCAGCTTCGGTAACACTAACCATCCATGCAATTCCTGCATCACCCGTATTGTCGGGTAATGCTCCAATATGTTTTGGTTTAACGAATCCAACATTTACTGCAGCAGGAACCAACATTAATTGGTATAGCGATGCGAGTCTTTCTACTCTTTTAGCAAGCACCAACAACTATAGCTCTACTCAAACTTCGATAGGAACTTATTCTTACTATGCAACGCAATTGAATTCAGCAACAGGTTGCGTGAGTCATGCTGATAGTTTATTCTTTACCATTAATGCATTGCCTATTGTTTCGGCCAACGCCACAGCTACTGACGTTTGTGATGGTTCTCCAATCAGCCTTACAGGTGGTGGCGCTAATACTTATATTTGGACCAATGGAATAAGCGATGGAATTTCTTTTGTTCCATTGTCATCGCAAACCTACACAGTTACTGGAACTGACAACAATGGTTGCGAAAACACATCAACTGTTTCCATCAACGTGAATGCTCTTCCTGTGGTTACGGCAACTTCATCTTCTTCGGTTATCTGTGTTGGCGATAGCATCCAACTGAATGGAAGTGGAGCTAACACTTATACATGGACTGGCGGTGTGAGTGATGGTGTATTCTTCACACCATCATCTTCATCCACGTATACAGTAACTGGAAATTCGGGATTGGGTTGTAGCAATACTGCTACCGTTTCCATCACAGTAAATGCTTTACCAGTTGTTTCGGCAAGTGCATCAACTACTAGTGTATGTACTGGTGCTACAATTACACTGAATGGTAATGGAGCTGTGAATTATTCTTGGAACAATGGAATAACCGATGGAGTATCCTTTATACCTAGTTCGAGCGCTACTTATTTAGTGAATGGAACGGACAACAATGGTTGTAGCAATTCCGACAGCATTCACATTAATGTAAATGCATTACCAATTGTTTCGGCCAACGCAACAGCTACTGACGTTTGTGATGGTTCTCCAATCAGCCTTACAGGTGGTGGAGCTACCACTTATTCTTGGACCAATGGTGTAAGTGATGGAATTTCTTTTGTTCCATTGTCATCGCAAACCTACACAGTTACTGGAACTGACAACAATGGTTGCGAAAACACTTCAACAGTTTCCATCAATGTGAATGCTCTTCCTGTGGTTACGGCAACTTCATCTGCTTCGGTTATCTGTGTTGGCGATAGCATCCAACTGAATGGAAGTGGAGCTAACACTTATACCTGGACTGGCGGTGTGAGTGATGGTGTATTCTTCACACCATCATCTTCTTCAACGTATACAATAACTGGAAATTCGGGATTGGGTTGTAGCAATACTGCTACCGTTTCCATCACCGTAAATGCTTTACCAACTGTTTCTGCAAGTGCATCAACAACTACTGTTTGTGCTGGTGCCGCAGTAACATTGAATGGTAATGGAGCTGTGAATTATTCTTGGAACAATGGAATAACCGATGGTGTAACCTTTGTACCAAGTTCAAGCGCTACCTATTTAGTGAATGGAACGGACAACAATGGTTGTAGCAATTCCGACAGCATTCACATTAATGTAAATGCATTGCCAATTGTCACAGCCAATTCAACAGCATTGACTGTATGTGTTGGCTCATCAGTGAGCTTAACAGGTGGTGGAGCTGCTACCTACGCATGGACAAGTGGTGTGCAAGATGGTGTGGCATTTATACCAAGTACAAGTAGCAACTATACTGTAATAGGAACCGATGTAAATGGATGTGTTGACAGTGCAATCATCAACATCGCAGTAAATAATTTACCTATTGTTTCGGCCAATGCTTCTGCAGCAAGTGTTTGTGCTGGCAATTCATTAATCATTTATGGAACAGGTGCTAACGCTTACACTTGGACCAATGGCGTGATGGATAGCATTGCTTATTCTCCTGTTGCTTCAGGCTCGTACATCGTTACTGGTACTGATGTAAATGGATGTAGCGATACTTCTTCCATCAATATTACCGTTAATGCGCTGCCTATTGTTACAGCTCATTCAAGCGCTTCTGCTGTTTGTGAGGGAACTTCTCTTTTCCTTTATGGAAGTGGAACATTGAATTATCAATGGACCGGAGGTGCGAACGATAGTGTTGTGTTTGTACCTGTTTCCTCTGCTACATATACCGTTACAGGTACTGATGCATTGGGTTGTAGTAATACCGACACCATAAACATTGTGGTGAATCCTTTGCCAGCAACACCTATTGCTAACGATGTGGTAGTTTGTTCGCTTGCTACTATTCCTAACTTAACCGCTAGTGGTGCTAATGTTCAATGGTACGATGCAACAATGGCGAATGTTTATACAGGCAATTCATTTGCAACTGGACAAACTCAACCTGGAACGTATACTTATTATGTGAAAGATATCAATACAAACACAGGATGTATGAGTGCGATGGATAGCGTTGTGCTTTCAATCAAAACAAGTCCTCCTGTGCCAGTAGCGAATGATTTGGTAGTATGTTTCGGAAACCCAAGCACCACACTTTATTCTACTGGAACAAATATTAGTTGGTACTTGAATGCTAACCTTACTGGCCTGGTTCATACTGGGACATCGTTCAACACAGGACAAACAGCTGTGGGTACTTATACTTATTATATCACTGATAGTTTACCGGGATGCTTAAGTCCTAGTTTCGATTCGGTTTCGTTGATTATTAATTCTGCTCCTTCGGTCCCTGTGGCGAATGATGTAACCATTTGTTATGGTCAGAACTCAATGCTTACGACAACTGGAAACAATCCACATTGGTACAGCGATTATACATTGATCAATTTAGTGGCCATAGGAAACAACTATACACCTCCACAAACAAGTGTTGGAAACTATCCTTACTATGTAGTTGATTTCTCAGGTGGTTGCGGAAACTCAGCTACCGACACTACTCACCTTGTCATCAATCCGAATCCATTGGTGACAACCAATGTCAATTCAATTGCTATCATGAATGGAAATCACACTACGTTGACTGCCTATAATGCGAGCACTTATGCTTGGTCGCCAAGTACCGGGTTGAACACCACAACAGGTGCTACAGTTATTGCTTCGCCTACTGTTTCTACTACTTACACGGTAACAGGAACTAACGATTATGGTTGTAGCAATACCACCACAGTGTTTGTAGAAGTAGACAATGTAGGTATTGATGAAGTATCAGTAAGCATTGCTGATTTGAACATCTATCCAAATCCTGCGATTGATGAGTTCTCCATCGAATTCAGCACTACTTTAAATTCGCCTATTGAAATCAACCTATACAATACATTAGGACAAAAAATATGGGCAAAAACATTAGATGGTGTGGGTGGCACAGGATTGAGAAAACATAAGTTTGATGTGAACACTTCTACCTTAGCCGCTGGTTTCTACTCCATAGAATTGACCACTACCGAAGGTAGCATCTCGAGAAAACTAGTGATTGTAAAATAAAGAAGGATGAAACAACAAACTAAATTATTCACAAGAAGCAAATGCGGTGCACTACTCTTCACCGCTTGCTTCTTGTTTTTCACTTCCATCATTAGGTCGCAAACGGTTGATTCGACTGTGCATTTAAAGAATGGAATTGCGAAGTTTAATGAAGGCAATTACGATGTGGCTTTGTTGGAGTTCAACAAATCGTTGGAGATGACACCACGCAATGCGGAACTTTATTATTATTTCGGAGAGCTTTACCTTTTGCAAAACGAACCGAAACGAGCTATGGAGAATTACAATAAATCCATTGAGCTCGATTCTTTGTTTTCGAAATCGTACAAAGGAAGAGGCAAGCTAAAAGCCAAGCTCGAAGACTATATGGGAGCGATTGATGATTTTTCGATTGCTATTAAACAAAACAAAAACTTTGCTGATGCTTATTTCAATCGTGCTTCTTCGTACCTCTACCTCAAAGATTATAAGGCTTGCATTGCTGACTATACCAAGGTGATTGAATTGAATAAAAAAGATTTTCAAGCATTCGAACAAAGAGGTACTGCTAAGTTTCAGATGGGCGATGCCAAAGGTGCTTGCAAAGATTGGAGCAAAGCTGGCGAACTTGGCGACTTTAAAATTTACGATATCATTAAGAAGAATTGTAAGTAGTGGTTGTTGGGGAATGGCAATTGATTTGCCACTAAGGCACTAAGGTTCACAAAGGATAAATCCTATCCCAAAGTATCTAGACGCTATACTTATTTTAATGAAAACAATGCTCCATCGGGATGTTGTGGATTGTATTGAAGTTTGTTTTCGGACGGAATTACTGCCAAATCCATAGCTTCGATAGGTATAGCGCCAAGCAAAGGCTCTGTATTTCCTGGCAAAACAAAAGCATCTGTATAACAAGTTCTGTCGCCAAAACTTACTTTGATACCAGATACCAATTCTAATGTTCGCACGCTTCCATCTGCCAAAGAAGCTTGCATTTGAAATCCTCGTTTTAAACCTAGCGCATTTAATATTTCTTCATTAATTGCCATCCTTATAGCACCTGTATCCACAAGCATTTCAACTTCCACATTACGTATTTGGTTTGGCTCCAAATTCCCTTCCGCAGATTTGTATTCATCGTATTGATTAACAAGACGAATTTTAGCATAAGTAAGTCCCATGTTATTATTTTTTTATGTTACAAAGATACTTCATTTACTTCTTTCCTATCCTTAAAACAAAAAACTCTCTACATTCTAGGTAAAGAGTTTTGTGAATAAATGAAAAACGTTTCATTTCACTAGGCTATTTGTTTAAGAAATTCTTTAGGTGCCATAATCATTAATTTACTTTTCGCAAAATCCTTCTTATTTCTTGTAATTATGTATTCCAAATTATTATTTTCTGCTGAAACATTTAAAATTGCATCTTCAAAATCATTAAACAATAATTTCAGAGCCCCATCAAGTGTAGACTTATCAAGCTTAGTAACCCCAAGAAACGACAACAAATCCTTAATTATTTCAATTGCGATTTTATTTCCTTTTACCTTTTTAACAATATAATAAATATCTGTAACTGTATTTGCCGAAATAAAAGCTTCAATTCTTGAAGCATCAATCAACATAAAAATCCTTTTGCCATCTTCGAAAAACCCTTCTCGCTCCAATACAATATCGAGTATTATATTAGTATCCAACAAAACTCTCATTCTATTTATGTTTATTTAATAAGTAGTTTAGCTTTGAATCTTCTTTTACTTCTTCTTTTTTTATAGCTCCTCCCCATTTATTAATAAATTTTTCGGCACTCTTTTTAGAAACATTTTGCTCTTTTTCTGCCGTTACTATTTGAAGCCCCAATGATTTAAAAAACTGCACAAACGTGTCGTACATTTTTTTATCTTTTATTTTAATTGTTATTTCCATAGCTTTTATTTTTTACAAAGATACATTATTTACTTTTCCGCTATTGCGAGCATGTTTCTCTCAATTTTATTTTGAGGAGGAAAGGAACCTAAAAAGCTTACTCAATGGCTTCAATACTTAAATTCGTGAATATTTTATGATTAAAGAAATCTATCTTAAAAAAGTAAGCAGTCAAATTATCTACAATATTTGCTGTTTTCCATTGCCTCCTTAATCTTGGGTTAAGATTTTCAAAATATTCATACTGATTATATATACTAAAACATTCTTCAAGCTCACATTCTTTGCAATGAGACATTGCATAAGTTAATGGAGAAATAGTAAAACTATAGTTAGCTATCTTTATGGACTTTTTACCCAATTCGTTTTCATTTGAAAGGTTATCCAAAATGGTTGTAACTTCTTCTTTATCCCAAACATTTATTGAAATTTCCATTTCATCTTCTGTGATGACTTTAATATTTGTTATTTTGAATTCTAATTTCTCCATAATTATTTTAATCTATAAATCGATTTTCTTTAAATCCTTGCCCATTACAAATAATGAGGTTTGATAAGCAAAGATTAATTTTTCTGTAGTATAATTTAATTTTGGATGTTGTTCTGCAAATGCCTCTAAAATCCAAGAAGCCAAAATATTTGATTTCAAATACTTTTTGTCATTGCCACTTAAAAGGGGAAATTCTGCACCAGGATTTCGTTCTCCTTTTGCCTGATATGAAGCTTTGCCAAGTGAAAAATGATTTTTACCATCACTAAAACATTTTTTCACCAAAAAACACATCATTGCAGCAACCCTACTATCATAAATAATAAACCTATCATTAAGACAAGCATATATTTTTGAAAAACCTGAATTAGATGGAATAATAATATTATCTATGTCAATTTTATTACTTTTTATTATTTCGTTTGCCAATTGTAAAGTACTTATAAATTTCTTTTCTTCTCTCAATTTATCAATTCTCTTTATGTTTTTTGTTGCAACTCCAACTCCTCCCCAATTTAGAATCTTCTCACACAATCCAAAAACAATTGGTTCATCATTTGTTGAAAGAGCATTTTTAAAATCCCTTCTCATATTTTCAAACATTGAATAAGTTATTTCAAAATCCTTACCATCCCATAGATATTCATCTAGTTCTTTTTGCAAATTTATTCCATTCTTTTCATTGTATTTTTCACCTAAAAAATTAATAAACTTTTTTAATTCATCAGATTGAAGAAATGATTCTTTTTTTATTGTTTCTATAGTTCCCATTTTTTATTTATTTAAAATAGATAATATATCTTTCATTTTTGTTATCGTATGATAACCTTTAGAAGTACTCTCTTCACTTACAGTTTCATGTTGCCAAGTTGTATGATAAGGAACGTGTACAGCTTTCCCTCCAATAGAAAGAACAGGAAGCACGTCCGACTTTAAAGAATTACCAACCATTAAAAACTCTTCACTATGTATATCCAACCGCTTTAATAATTTCTTGTATTCCGTTTCATTCTTATCGTGCATTATTTCTATGTGATGAAAATGATGCAACAAACCCGAGCTATTTAATTTTCGTTGCTGGTCTAATAAATCTCCTTTTGTTGCAACAACAAGGAGGTAATTACTTTTCAAATGATTTAAAGAAAATTCAATATCATCAAGTAACTCAATTGGCTTTTCCAACAATTCTTTTCCAAGTTTTAAGAGCTTGTAAATTGTTTCCGATGATACTTTATTATTACTGATTTTTAATGCTGTTTCAATCATAGATAAAATAAAACCTTTTGCACCATAGCCATACTTTTCTAAATTGGCGATTTCGGTTTTAAAAAGTTCTCCCGAAATTTCTTTTTCCGGCAAATAGGTTGCTAGAAGGTTACAAAATATTTTCTCTACTTCCTGATAATAAGGCTCGTTAACCCACAGAGTATCATCAGCATCAAAACCTATTACTTTTATTTTATTCATTATTTCAAACTTTTACTTTGCTTCCTACACCAATTGATTCTATTGGGTCTAATTCTTCATCGTTATGATCAGGAATGTATTTTAAAATCACGACTCCATCCCAAACGCTATTGTCCTCAACTATTAGCAATGGCTCATCTTCATTAGCTCCTTGTCCGATACCAAACACTAATTCCTTCTTATTATGTTTATTTATCTCTATGTTTTTGTCAAAATCAAAATCTCCATCCATTCCAAAGTCGGTTGGTTCAGTTATGTCAAAACACTTTTTTAATAAATTAATTGTTGAATTATTAGCGAAAAAATAATTAGCAAAAAAAGGATGGTTCTCCTTGTTAAATCCTACTTCACATTCACGGATAAAATCAACAAATAAGTCCCCGTTTTTATTAATTGCTTTATCATCGTAGTCCTCTTTATTGTATTTGTAAATCTGTTGCATTGTCTTTTATTTAGGTACTTTAAGCTTTCAAAACTCTTTACGCTCTAATTGCAAATATACAACAAAAAACCCCACCCCTTTCGGGGTGGGGTTTAATGAAAGACTTCTTAATATTAGTTATTAAATTTTAAAGAAACTCGAGGGTAAACTCGCCTTTGTTGATGGTATCGAGGTTTTGAACCATAAAAAAGTGAAGCATACTTAGGTCGCCAAGCGTTGATAGAAAGATGGTTTTGTCGGTGTTGGGTGCTAGTTCCAGAAAAGTGGTTCCTATTTCTCCTGTTTTTTTATCGGACAAATAAAACCTTAGCATGGTGTCGCCAATATTGCTAAAGGTGGCTTGTGCTGCATCGTC
>CAIWDF010000311.1 GCA_903911435.1 uncultured Bacteroidota bacterium | reverse complement strand
GTCACTTACTACCGAACGGACGTCACTTACTACCGAACGGACGTCACTTACTACCGAACGGACGTCACTTACTACCGAACGGACGTCACTTACTACCAAACGGACATCACTTACTACCGAACGGACATCACTTACTGCCGAACGGAGACGAATTACTGCCGAGCCTCCTTTAATACACAAATCATCGAGGCATCGAAATAAATTGCTAACAAACCACAACAAGTTCTAGCTTATAAATTAATATCTTTGCGAAAATTTTAATACGAAAACAAATGGAAGAACCTAAAAACACTGAATTATACTCGAAACAAGACCGCATTCCGGTGAAACGATTGGTATCGAAACGCGATATCGGTATCGAAGCTTTTGAATTGGAAAACGGGCACCTGATGCTCGAAGCCACTTTTTTAGACCCCTATCACCTGATTAGATTGAACATCCACATCGACCCAGTTTCGAAAATGATAACCAATGCCAAAAGCGAATTTGCAAGTCATCCGCATGCGGCTTGCCCTGTGGTGGCGCTAAAAGCCAAACAACTGGTGGGGCTTAAAATAGAAAGAGGCATCACACGAAGCGTTTCGCAACGCATTGGCGGTAGCGAAGGTTGCATTCACTTGCGCGAATTGGCCCTCGAAACCATCAATTTTGCGGCCACTACACTTATTGGTTTTGATGAAGGATTTGGTTTGATGAGTCGCGATTTCAATATATTGGATGAAAATGAGAAGTTCGACATCTCCATGCATTTGCTCAAAAACTCTTGCTACGTGTATAAAGAGAAAGAATAAGACCTTAATATTAACGCAAAAAAAAAGCGGTTTCATTGCTGAAACCGCTTTTTTTATTGAAGTGTATGCTTAGAACTTAGCAGTAACTCCTAAAGCCATAATGTACGGACCTCCGTAACCAATTCCAGCCTCAGCGTTGATACCCACTGTACTTGCGAAGAAGTAAGAGAAACCAAAGTGAACTTGAGTACTGATAGCAGATGGTTTGCTCAATTCTGAAATATAAGTATCAGCAAAAGGAGCAGCAATATTAGTCGTAACTTTGTACATGTTGTATCCTACTTTTAATCCAGTATACAAACAAACATTGTCAGTTGCAATAATGTGGTAATCGCCACGGAATGCAATATGAATACGAGTCCATTTGTCGATTAATGGATCTCCATAACCATCATCAAAAGTAGCAGTTGCCGTTTGGTAACCAAACGCAGCACCTAAAGAGAATTTTTTACCTAAACCATAATCAAGACCAAGGTTTATCATAGGGCTTTGTTTGAAAGTAGGATATGTATCCATGTTTTCCCATGCCGTACTAATAATGTAACGAGCATATAAGTTCGTTTTCAATAAGTTCAAACCAATACCAGCATGGATAATGATTTTCCCTTTGATGCCATCGCCACCGCGATCACTACCTTTTTTCTTAACTCCAAACAAAGAAGTTTCGCCTGTTGGTTTCAATTTAAATCCATTCAAATTTAAATCATCTGCTTTTGCTATTGTTATGCTCAGCACAACAACAGATACTAGTGTAATTAGTTTTTTCATATATATTAAATTAGGTTATTAGGTGGCAAATGTAGAATAATTATTCAACTCACACTATGATTGAACTAGTATTTTTACGATTAAACATCTTTTCTTGTTCCACGACAGAACGAAAACCTCTGTTGAATGTTATTTATGTTTCCCTGTAATACGTTTGCGGTGCTGTATTCCCCAGTCGCGTAGCTCATCAATTAAGGGTTCTAAAGATTTCCCATCATGTGTCATCGAGTATTCTACTATCACCGGCACCGAATCGTACACCGTGCGCTTCACCAATTGGTTCACTTCCAAATCACGGAGTTCTTTCGAGAGCATTCTATCGGTAATTCCAGGAATTTCTTTTTTCATTTCGCTGAAACGTTTGTTACCAAATGTTAAAGAAATAATAATTGGTAGTTTCCATTTACCGCTCAAAATATCTAAAGCATCACGTACCGGAAGTATCGCTTTAGTGCATTCGCTATAGGTTTTAACTTCTTTCTTTTTTATCATGTCATACTAATTTAATGGTTCTATACCAAAGTATAGTACTATACTATAAGTAAGTACTTACTTTTGGTTAGCAAATATAGTTACTTTTGTACCGCTAAACAAAAAACTTTTCGTTTGTTAGTGAAATGACACTATAAAGAAGTATAGCACTTTATAGTTTGGCATCTTCCTTAATAGAAGATAAAGTTAATGGAAACAGTAAATAATAAATAAACAGTAAAAACAATTAAAACAAAAAAAAGAATGAAAAAATTAATTTTTATCGCAGCATCAGCTGTAGCTTTATTAGCATTTAAACCAGTAGAAAACACAACATGGTCATTAGACAAAGCACATGCTAAATTGGGTTTCACCGTTACTCACTTAGCAGTATCGGAAGTAGAAGGATGGTTCAAAAAATTTGACGCAACCGTTACCTCTTCAAAAGACGATTTCTCGGATGCCGTAGTTGAAATGAGCGCTGACGTGAACTCTATCAATACTGAGAACGACCAAAGAGATACACATTTAAAAAGCCCTGACTTTTTTGATGCAGCTAAATTTGGCACCCTTACTTTCAAAAGTAAATCATTTAAAAAAGTAAAAGATAACCTTTACAAAATAACTGGTGATCTTACTATGCACGGTGTTACAAAATCAGTAGAACTAGATGCAATTGCAAGAACAGGTGTTCATCCAATGACTAAAAAGAACATTGCTGGATTCAAAATTTCTGGTACTTTGAAACGTAGCGATTTCGCTATCGGTGCTTCTATGCCAACTGCTATGTTGAGCGATGAAATCATTATCATTGCAAATGCTGAGTTTGCAAAAAACTAGTTAAAAACTATAATTAATTATCCGAAAAAACTTCTGCTGAAACTTGTTTCGGTAGAAGTTTTTTTCGTTTCGAACCTTATTAAATAAAAACTAAATATGTATAAATTAAAAATCATTTCGTCAACAGTTCGTCCGGGTAGAAAAGGACCATTAATAGCTAATTGGGTAGCCGAAAAAGCCAAACAATTTGGGGGTTTTGAGGTGGAAGTATTGGATTTGGGTGAGATAAATCTACCCCTAATGAACGAAGCCAACCATCCGATGATGCGTAAATACGAGCTCGAACATACCAAACAATGGAGTGCAAAGATTGATGACGCAGATGCTTTTGTTTTTGTGACTGCCGAATACGACTACAACTACCCTGCTCCATTGCGCAATGCGCTGGAATACTTGGTTCACGAGTGGGGATACAAAGCTGCCGGTATTGTTAGTTATGGTGGCGTTTCGGCTGGTACAAGAGCTGCTAACGCCTTGAAAGCTGACCTTTCGACATTGAGCATGGTGCCTATTTCGCAAAGCGTTAACTTTCCTTTTTTCACTCAACTGATTAATGAGAAAGGCGAATTTCTGCCAAACGAAACTTCGCACAAAGCAATGGAAGGCTTGCTAAAACAAATAGTGAGATGGACCAAGGGATTGAAATTAATTAAAGAAGATAAATAAAGAATGAAAGTAGAGATTTGGAGTGATGTGATGTGCCCATTTTGTTACATCGGGAAACGCAAGTTTGAGGCCGCTCTGAAGCAGTTCGACCACCGCGAGGAGGTAGCAATTGAGTGGAAAAGCTTTCAACTCGACCCTAGTATAGTGACGGATGCAAGCAAAACGATTCATGAGTTTCTGGCCGAACGTAAGGGTTTCAGCCTTGAACAGGCTAAGCAGATGAACGAACGCGTTACTAAACTTGCCGAAAAGGTTGGTTTGGAATATCGTTTCGATAAGGCGGTGGTGGCTAATTCGTTTGATGCGCATAGGTTTTCGCACCTCGCGAAGCAATTCAAATTGCAAGATGAGGCGGAAGAAGCACTATTTAAGGCTTATTTTACTGATGGGAAAAATACAGCTGATGCGGATACCCTATGCCAAATAGGCGAAAACATTGGCATTTACAAAGAAAAAGTGAAGACAATGCTCGACTCGGAACAATATATCCAGGAGGTGAATGAGGATATTGAAGTGGCCCGAATGATTGGTGTTACGGGGGTGCCATTTTTTGTTTTCGACCGAAAGTATGCTATTTCGGGGGCTCAAGAGAGTGAAACTTTTTTGGAACTAATGAACAAGGTGCAGCTCGAATTGGGAGCTAAATAAAGAAAAGCCGAACGTGTTCGGCTTTTTTTTGTGGCTGTTGGTTCCTTATTTCAAAATTACACGAAAAATTTTTACCCAAACTAACAGAATTTGGCTTTCGGAGAACAGTTTTTTGAGGGGTTTATGCTTTATTGCGCTTTGCTTTTAAAATTTCGAGCAAAATAGGTAGCACCGACACAAAAATAATGACAAGTGCCACTAGTTCGATGTGAGTTCTAATCCATTCAATCTCGCCAAGGAAATAGCCAGCTATGGTAAGTGAGCCTATCCATAGGGCTCCGCCAAGGATGTCGAACGAAACAAACTTGCGATAGTTCATTTCGGCAATGCCGGCAGCAAAAGGCGAAAAGGTGCGCACAATGGGCACAAAGCGCGCCATAATGATGGTTTTGGTTCCGTATTTTTCGTAAAACGAATGGGTTTTGTCGAGGTATTCTTGTTTCACAATGCTTTTGCCTTTCCATTTGATGTGTAGCACGCGTAGCCCAATCTTTCGGCCAATCCAATAATTGAGGTTGTCGCCCACAACGGCCGCTATCATTAGCAAAACAAGTAGGTACGAAAGGTTGAGATACGGTTCGCCCGATGTTTTATTGATTTGATTGGCAAACAAACCTGCCGTGAATAGCAGCGAATCGCCCGGTAGAAAGGGCATTACCACTAATCCTGTCTCAACAAAAATAACTAAAAAGAGAATAAAATAAACAGCTGTTCCATAGTTTTGAAACAACCAATCGAAATCGAGATGTAAAATGTGTTTGAATAAATCGAGCATGATAAATGTTGATGATGAATACTATTATTTTTGTTGAAATGCCTATCGATGAACCTTTTCGGCAAGTTTTATTTCTTACCCAAAGATGGTTCTATGGAGCGCACCCATTCGGATATGCCACCTTGTAGGTCGTATATATTGTCGAAACCCGCTACACTGAGGGCATTGCACACAGCAGTGGAACGGCTGCCAATGCGACAGTGAACAACCACCGGTTTTATTTTCGAAATTCGATCTAATTTGCCCATAATCTCGCCCATAGGGATGTGTTCTCCTCCCATTGAAAGGTCGTCTACTTCATGTTCTTCGCGAATGTCGATTAATTGATAATCAGTGTTGGAGTCTTTCCACTCTTTCAGTTTTTGTACAGTTAATTGATGCATGTTTAAGGTTTAGGGTGATTTTATTATGCTTTCGAGTTTTCTTTGGCTGTTTTTTCTTTCAAATCAGTAGGCAAATAACTAAAAAAGGTATCTCCGCGAAGACCAAGACGCAATGTTTCAAGCGGAATAACATCGTCAAACGAAATGTTACCAAGGTTTACATTAGCACCAAGCAGCTTCACAAACCATACTTGTTGAGCTTTCTGAGGAGCTTCCCACAAAATGTCCTCACGTTTTACCTTGGCTAGTATTTTATTGATGAGGATGGTATGCGCGTTTCCGTTCGAACGGTAAATACCTACATTTCCACTCTCACGCGCTTCGGCAATCACCTTCCACGAACCCGCTTTTAACTCAGCATTCATCATCGATACCCATTTGGCAGGGTGAATGATAATACCTGCTTCCTTCGAACCCACTTCCGAAAACACCGTAAAATCTTTTGCAAGCGTATGTATGTATTCGCATTTCTTGTTATGATTCATATCTATCGATCCATCCGATACTTCGGCACAATCGAGCTTTAATTTGGTTATCAATTTTCGATAATCTTCAAACATATTGCGTATTACAAAGGCTTCGAATAAAGTACCACCAAGATAGATTTTCATACCTGCTTCTTTGTAAAGCTTTATTTTTTGTTCCAGTTGTTTTGTTACGAACGAAGTACCAAATCCAAGCTTCACCACATCTGTCAAATCGCTACTTACTGATAAAAAATCTTCCACCTGACGAATGCTAAGACCTTTGTCCATCATCATTGTTATTCCACTTGTTCTAGGCTTGGCGGGTCGCTCGGGTATATAAGGTAAGGTAAAATTCATACTATTTTTTATATGACTCTATTAAGTCGGTTATACTTGTGTTCTCTTTTAATTGTGGAATGTACGCAAACAATTCCGAATGCTTGTCGTAATCGAGTTTTAAGGCTGTATGTAAAAAGCTTAAGGCTTCTTGTTTCTGGCCAATGCTCATCAAACAAGCCGAAATGCGGTATTGCAACGCTGCATTTTGAGGATGATTTTTGATGCCTTCGGCCAATATCTCTAACGAACCGTTTTTGTTTTCTTGTTCGAACAATAAATCGGCATAATCGAGCCACAGTTGCGGGTCGTCAGAATCAAGTTCAATAGACTTTTTGAACGCATGCTCGGCATCTTCATAAAACAGCAGCTTTTTCTGAATTTGCCCCAATATATGCCAATATTCAGGGTTTTCAATTTCTAAGTCGATGGCTTTTTTGATGTAATGAACAGCATCACTTGGACGTCCCAAGGCATCAAGCACCACAGCAATGCCCGCTTGTGTATCAGGGTATTTCGAATCGATGGCAATGGACTTGAAATATTGCCTCAATGCTGCTTCGTAATCGTGTTTTTTCTCGTAACACTCGCCCATATAATAATGAGTAAGTGCATCGGGCTCTTCTCTCGCCATCGTTTCCTTATATACTTCAATGGCTTCATCCAAACGGTTGAGAGCTGCCAACGAATTGGCTTTGTTGAAATAAGCGGACGAATACTCTTCGTGAATAAGGATGGCATAGTCATACGCTTTTATGGCATCCTCATATTTTTCTAAGCGATTATAAGTTACACCTAAGTTGAACCAGGCGCTAGCCGAATAAGGATGATCTTCAACAAAAGCTAAATAGTATTTAACACACTCTTCAAGCTGGTCGTTCAAGTCAAAACAGAACGCAAGTTCGTAAATGGCTATTTCATTATCTGGATGTTCGGCTAATACTTTTTTGTAGTAATAAATGGCATCCCCTGCACGGTTCGAATTCATGTATTCCATAGCGATGGTTAGATAAATATCCTCCACATCATCAGAATATTCGGCTGCTTTTTTGAAATTTTCAATGGCTTGGTCCGACAAACTCATTAAGCTATAAATCGAACCCTTGGTCATGAACATTTCAGGATTCAGAGGTTCCACACTTTCGACATATGAAAGCACTTCAAGCGCCTTCTGGCTTTGGTTATTAGCCGCAAGCAGTTGCGCTTTGCGTAATAAGAAAACAGTAGCAAAAGGATATTGCTTCAGCGCGAAATCAACCACCAATAAACCTTTCTTTGGTGCGTTTTTTTCGAAATAATAATCAATGATATCTTCTAAGTCTTCGGTTTCGAAATAGTATTGGTTTCCTTTTACCAACATTTCCTCAAAACGATGCACTAAATCCAGCACTCTCTTCCTTTCTTTATCTTCGAATTCGTCCTTTTTCATCTTTCAAAAGTTTTGTTTATCAATATCTGGATACTTCCGGAACAGTCATTTTTTTAAAAATTAAGCGAAAGTAGTAAAAATACAAGTATGCTTGGCAGAATTGTTTTTAACAGCCGATTTTTAGGATTGTTGAGAATTAATTGACCTATATAAGCGCGTAAAGATTTATATTTGCATTCCAAAAAAAAGAAAAATACATTAATAGTGAGGGAAAAAGAAATGAGCATTCACCTTTTTTGAGAAACTATAAATGTTAATCTACGTTTAAATAACAATTTTAAAATAAATAATGTCATTAATTAAGTCAATTTCGGGAATAAGAGGAACGATAGGAGGTAAACCAGGCGAAGGATTGAGTCCGTTGGATGTGGTAAAGTTTACAGCTGCATTTGCAACATTTATTAAATCGAAAAACGATACACCAAAAAACGGAACAAAAAGCAAAATAAAAATAGTGATCGGCAGGGATGCTCGTATTTCGGGGGAAATGATGAACAACATTGTGATTGGTACCTTGCAAGGAATGGGTGTGGATGTGGTAGATATTGGTTTATCGACAACACCTACTGTGGAGCTTGCTGTACCGGAGGAAAAAGCAAATGGAGGAATCATTCTTACGGCAAGTCATAATCCTAAACAATGGAATGCGCTTAAACTGTTGAACGAAAAGGGTGAATTTATTAACGAGAAAGAGGGCGAAGAAGTATTGAAAATAGCTGATAGCGATGATTACAGCTTTACTGATGTGAATTCGTTAGGAAAAGTAACGAAGAACGATACTTATTTCAAAAAACATATTGACAAGATTCTAGCATTATCATTAGTGGATGTGGCTGCTATACGTGCGGCTAAATTTAAAGTAGTGATTGATTGTGTAAACTCTACAGGAGGTATCGTTTTACCTCAATTGCTAGAGGCATTGGGTGTGGAGAAAGTGGTGAAACTTTATTGCGACCCTACTGGTGAATTTCCGCATAACCCTGAACCTTTGCCAGAGAACTTAAGAGACATAGCGAAGGCTGTGAAAAAAGAAAATGCTAGCCTTGGTATTGTTGTAGACCCTGATGTGGATAGATTGGCATTGGTTTGCGAAGATGGAGAAATGTTTGGTGAGGAATATACCCTTGTGGCTTGTGCTGATTATGTATTAAGCAAAATGAGTGCTGGTGAAAAAGGTGCTACGGTATCGAACTTATCATCTACTCGTGCTTTGAGAGATGTAACGGAGAAACATGGAGGCAGTTATGCTGCATCGGCTGTGGGCGAAGTGAATGTGGTGACACTAATGAAAGCAACTAATGCCATAATAGGTGGTGAAGGTAATGGTGGAATAATATTGCCTGAGCTTCATTACGGTAGAGATGCTTTGGTTGGTATTGCTTTGTTCTTGTCGCATTTGGCGAAGTTTGGAAAGAGCTGCTCGATGTTGCGTTCTTCTTTTCCTGATTATCATATCTCGAAAAATAAAATAGAATTGACGAAGGAAATAAACGTGGATGCTATATTGGATGATATAAAAGAGAAATATAAGAAACAACCTGTGAATACGGTGGATGGTGTGAAGATAGAATTCGAGAAGGAATGGGTGCATTTGCGCAAATCGAATACTGAACCTATTATTCGTATTTACTCGGAAAGCGAAAGTGAAACTACGGCTGATAATCTTGCTAAAAAAATAATGGCCGACATCCGTGAGTGTATCAAAAGTCAACAAATAAACGCATAAGAAAGGAATACGCATACCCATATCTAAACTCAAAACTCAACTATAAACTAAACTTGCTTTTGAAAGAAAGCATATCTCAAAAAAAATGAATGTATACTTAGACAACGCTGCTACTACTCCATTAGACAAAGAGGTGCTTGATGCCATGTTGCCCTACATGACTGAGCATTTCGGTAATCCATCATCGATACATGCTTATGGACGGAAGACTCGGTCGGCAATAGAAATGGCACGCAAATCGGTGGCTAAGCTATTGAACGTTTCGCCTTCGGAATTGTTTTTTACTTCGGGAGGAACGGAGGCTAATAATATGGCGATTCGCTGTAGTGTTCATGATTTGGGAATAAAACATGCTATTACTTCGCGCATTGAGCATCATGCGGTGTTGCATACGTTGGAGGTGTTGGAAGAGGAAGGGTTGATAAAGCTAAGTTTTGTGAATTTGACAAAGAATGGGCATATCGACTTGAATCATTTGGAAGAATTGTTGAAGGGGAATGTGCGTTCGCTGGTATCGTTGATGCATGCGAATAATGAGATTGGGAATTTGCTTCCGATGAAGGAAGTGAGTGAGCTTTGTGCACAATATGATGCCGTTTTTCATTCGGATACGGTGCAAACGGTAGGGCATTATGCTTTGGATTTGCAACGGACGAAGGTTCATTTTATAAATTGTGCTGCTCATAAGTTTCATGGGCCGAAGGGTGTGGGTTTTATCTATATAAATGGCGATGTAAAGATTCAACCGTTTATACACGGTGGTTCGCAGGAGCGAAACATGAGGGGTGGAACTGAAAATTTGTATGGCATCATAGGTTTGGCGAAGGCTTTGGAGATAGCGATGCGCGACATGGACGAGGTGAGGGAGAAAATAAGCGGGCTGAAACAATATATGGTAGACGAATTGCGGGCTGCCATACCGGGAGTGGAATTTAATGGTTCGTGTTTGGAGAATAATTTATATACGGTGCTGAGTGTACGGTTTCCGAAGACGGATACTGCAGAAATGTTTTTGTTTAGTTTGGATATAGCTGGTATAGCTGCTTCGGGAGGAAGTGCTTGTACGAGTGGAAGTGATAAGGGCTCGCATGTGTTGCAGGCTTTGGGTGTGGAGATGAATCAACCTTCGGTGCGGTTTTCGTTTAGTAAATACAATACGAAGGAAGAGGTGGATTATACGGTGAGCAAATTAAAGGAAATGTACAGCAAATAATTATTGATGGTTTAGGTTTCCTGTTTTCTATTAGTATTTTGGTGAATTGTTAAAAAATGTTCCGCAAAACGCAAGTTTTCGTGGAACATTTCTTTTTTCGACTAAAAAAGCCATTGTTTCACGAGGTAGTGGGTACATGCAATGGCTCGTGGGAAGTTCCCACGGGGTAGTGACACCCTTCAATACCTCGTGGGAACTTCCCAGCCTAGGATGTTTCCTTACAAGGTCATCTGGGAAGTTCCCAGACAAGGATGTTTTCTTACAAGGTCGTCTGGGAGGTTCCCACGAGGCGTTGCATACTTACAAGGTCGTCTGGGAAGTTCCCAGCCTAGGATGTTTTCTTACAAGGTCATCTGGGAAGTTCCCACGAGGCGTTGCATCCTTACAAGGTCGCGTGGGAAGTTCCCAGTCTAGGTTGTTTTCTTACAAGGTCATCTGGGAAGTTCCCACGAGGTGTTGAATCCTTATCATGTCGAAGTTTGGATGTAAATCAATTGAAAATGAATAAAAAAAATCCTGCTCCGTTTAAGAGCAGGATTTATGGATTCTTTACAATATTAGGAACTCTTAATGTTTCTTATCCTTATTCCTTATCTAATTTAAGGGAATGCCCCATTTTATCTCTTTTTGTTTGGAGATAAAATTGGTTGTGTTCGTTCGATTTTATTTCGATGGCAATATTTTCGATTATTTCGAGGCCATAGCCAATGAGTCCTGCACGTTTTTTGGGATTGTTGCTTAGCAGTTTTATTTTGCTAAGTCCTAAATCGCGAAGTATCTGTGCTCCCACTCCATAGTCGCGTTCGTCCATTTTGAAACCTAAGTCTTCGTTGGCTTCCACGGTGTCGCGGCCTTGTTCTTGAAGTTTATATGCTTTTAATTTGTTGAGCAGACCAATGCCACGGCCTTCTTGATTCATGTACACGATGACACCTTTTCCTTCCTTTTCAATCATCTCCATTGATTTGTGTAATTGAGGTCCACAGTCGCAACGGCAAGAGCCAAAGATATCGCCAGTGAGGCAAGAAGAGTGAACACGAACAAGAACGGGTTCGTTGGGTTGCCATTCGCCCTTAACAAGCGCCAAGTGTTCTTGCCCTGTTGTGGTTTCGTGATAGGCTACTAGTTCGAAATCGCCCCATTGAGTCGGCATTTTAACGCGAACGTCTTTGGTGATGATGGTTTCGTTTTTTATTCGGTATGCGATTAAGTCTTCGATAGAAATAATCTTGAGGTTGTGTTTTTTTGCTATTTCGAGGAGCTGTGGCAAGCGAGCCATGGAGCCATCGTCATTCATTATTTCGACCAAAGCACCAGCAGGATAAACACCAGCTAAGCGCGCCAAATCGATGGTGGCTTCGGTATGGCCAGCTCTGCGGAGCACGCCACCGTTTTTAGCTTTCAGCGGAAATATATGTCCAGGTCGCCCAAGTTCTTCGGGTTTGATAGTAGGATTGATAAGAGCTTGAATGGTTTTAGCACGGTCAGAAGCAGAGATTCCGGTGGTGCATCCATAACCAAGTAAATCCACCGAAACGGTAAAGGCCGTTTGGTGTTCGGCAGTGTTGTTCGTCACCATCATTTCGAGGCCCAATTGTGCACATCGTTCTTGAGTGATGGCAGCGCAAATCAATCCACGACCGTGAGTGGCCATGAAATTAATGATTTCGGGGGTAACGTTGGTAGCCGTGGTGATGAAATCGCCTTCGTTCTCGCGGTCTTCGTCATCCACAACAATGATTATTTTTCCGGCTTTTAAATCGGCAATAGCTTCTTCTATGGTATTAAGTACTGAACTCATTATTGATTTAGGTTGAAAAACGAGGGCAAAGGTAGTATAATTAGCAAATGGTGTGATGTATTAATTGTGTAAAGAATGTGAAATAAAACGAAGCGAAAAAAGAGTCCTGTCGAGCCTATAGGACAAGGTTAGACTTGAATTAAAAACTATGCAGAATTATTCGGGAAGAAAGAGGGTTGCAGTTCCTTTTTTCAATTTCAATTTATCGAGATGCCCCATGGTTTGTTTGTTCTCGGTAATGAGGTGAAGGTGAAGAAAGGTGTCGTGATGAGTAAAAATAGTCTGATGTTGAGTTGAGAAAAAGCCTAGTAACTCGACCTTTTGATTGGTAACCGTATAGTTCTTTTTGCCTTGATTGGCATCTTCGGGCTTCGATACTTTAGTGCCCGGAGGAAGGTTCATTAAATGAACGGTAGCCGAATCGGTAATGGCGCTAATCTTGAAAAAGTAAGGTTGAGGCAAGTCTTTGGTTGAATTTAAAAGATAGTCTTCGAGTTGTTTGAGGCCAATAACCGAATCGGGCAAAGGGCTTTGTTTCCAACTAGCGATATGAGCATAACCAAAGAAAGGAGCTTTCACATCGAAAGTTTGTTCTATGTTCATGGCGGTATCGTTGATGACAGTGGCTTTATAACTTATGCCATCCATCACTAATAATTCGCCTGTGAGGTATTCTACAGGCCCCATACCATAGAGGTGGTTTTTATCTTTAATGGTATCAAGGTGAATGATGCCATCGAGTTCGCCTTTGTGCATCACATTTTTCATGGCACCAACAATGATAGGTTGAGTGTTTTGTTTATGTTCCGCTTTTACTTTCGGTGACGATTGGCAACCAATGGCTAACCACGCAATGCTCGCCAAAAGAAGAGCACCTCCATTAAAATACCTCATCCTATCTTTGTCCTTGCCTCTATTCTCTTATCTATTGATGATGAGCTTTTGGTTTTTTACTCCCGACTTTGTTCTAAGTTCAATGAGATACATTCCGTTTGGTATATCGTTTACATTCAATTTCGAATGTGCTCCATTCACTAGTTCCGACTTTAGTTTTTGTCCTGAAAGCGTGAATAAACTGATGCTGTATTCTTGACTTGATAATGATGATGCATCAATATAAACAAGGTCGTTAGCCGGATTTGGATAGATACCAACGGCAGTATTATCAAATTCTGTAATACCATTGGTATTGTACCCGACCACCACTGAAGTAGATTGAGAACATCCATTGTAATCGGTAACAAGCACGGTGTAATTAGCAGGGAAAATGTTGGTAATAGAACTAGTAGTTTGAGGAGGATTGGTGTTCCACAAATAAGTATAAGGCGAAGTTCCTCCTACCACTGTGGCTGTAGCCGAACCATTAGCGCAATTCAAGCAAGTAGCAATGGTTGAGGCAACAGAAACCGCTAATCCATTACAATTAGCATGAGCAAAACCATACCAACTTTCGTTTCCATTCATCATGTTGTCGTTTACCAAAGTGGTTGCATTTTCGTTAGCGGTAGCGTACGTATTATCGAATGCAGTAACAGCATAGGTATCGGTGATGGACCCTGTTATTGTGTAGCTAGTAACAGCGCCTACTGTAATCATGTTGGTGAATGAATATCCATTGAAACCGCCATAATAAATATGGTAACCTGCAAGATCGAATTCGGTGTTTGATGCCCAAGTTAAATGAACTTGTCCTCCACCTATATTAGCTTTACTAACTGCTGTTGGAGGTGCTATTGGAGCCAAGGTATCCGCTTGAATGAAGAAAGGAGTGAAATTCACCAACTCCATAGCACTATTGTCCACGTTGTCGAAGATTAATGCGCTGATGGATGCATACGTGTTGGCTCCCCACCAATTGTTTGGAGCAAAAATATCGCTAGTACCCGCTTCGTCATCGCAATACAAATCAAGTGCACATGCATTTCCGAACACATTGTTTTTGCTAATGGTTGGGTAATCGAGGGTGAAATACATACAAGCATTATTTGCATTAATCGTGTTGGTATTGGTGTTTCCAACGAAAGTATTGGACCAAACAGAATCATTGATGGAGTTGTTGAGGTTAATACCTGCTTGATCGTGTGCGGTATTATTTACCACATGATTGTTTTTTATGCTAGAAGCAGATTGCATATTTAATATTCCTCCACCCGAATTGGTAGCACTATTATCGGCAATCACATTGTTGAATAATTGAGTGGCGCTTTGGTTCACAATGCTCACTCCTGCACCAGCATTAGCAGTGGTAGATGTTAGCTGATTGTTAGCTATCACGTTATTTTTTACCAATGAATTCGCAAAGGTGCTGTTGTAGATTCCTCCTCCATAACTCCCTAAACCAGTATTATTAATAACCACATTGTCGGTGATGATGGCATTGCCATGAAAGCTATTACAAATACCAGCACCATTCATAGCAGTATTACCATCTATAATATTGCTAGTAATTACGAGTGTTCTTGAATTTTGAACATTTGCAAACACCCCTCCTCCATCGGCTGTGGCGGTATTGTCATTAATGGTATTATTGGTAATAAGTACTGTTCCCGAAGTAGAGGATGTGTTGTTGTTGATAAAAATCCCTCCACCATTGTCGATAGAAGTGTTTGAAGAAATTAAACAATTGGAAATTTTAAAGTCTGAAGAAAGGTTGTTGGCTCTGATTCCCGAAGCTTTGTTGTTGCGAATGGTGCAATGATTAATAAAAGGATGAGCGTTCTCGAGTTTTATGGCGCCATTGTTGGCCACTGCATTAGAACCAGCATACTCAATGGTGCAATATTCAAGGATACAACCACTGCTATAAGCACTGTATACATTCCCTTGATAAACAGCATCGGTACTTAAATCGCTGAAATAAATATAACCCCATGCACCAGCGGTATTGGTGGTGTTGGATGTAAACATAATTCCACTGGCGCTATTTCCTTGAGCTATCAATGCACCATCCACTTGAATGGACATGGCACTATCGAACTTAACAGTAACTCCAGGCTGAATGGTTAAAGTATTTCCGTAAGTAACCAAAACATTTGCTCGAACGAAATAAGGACTGTTGGCTACGGTCCAAGTAGTGTTGGAAGTAATTAATCCACTTACATCGGTTGCAAACGATTGAAAAGAGGACATGAAAGCTAATAACAAGACGAATGATAATGTAATTTTTTTCATAATGATTTTGTCAGTTATTTAGGTGCTGACGCTGCACCCTTTATAATTATTCATGCAAAAATGCAAACAAATATAATATTGAAATATGATAATGGTCACGAAATCTGTTTTTTGATTCAAACTTTGCTAACGTGGTGGTGTTAATTCGCCATTTCACTCGAAATTAATTGATAGCTTTGTAATCTACCATGTGAGACTTTTATTGAAAGTCGAAAATTCACAACATATGCCTAATTTGAAATGAACTTCCGTTTAAAACTAAAACCGATTAATAACTGGTTCTTATTCCTATTCGGTATAGTTCTGCTTCTCACTTCGTGCAGTACCTATCGTATTGCAGATAAATTTACAAGTAAAAAACTACATCAATCGGGGCTTACACTAAAAAAAGTGAATCTTGGAAACTATCACATCGAGTATTGGGATTCTGCAGTGGATAAACCAACGCTGATGTTGATTCATGGATTTGGTGCTTCATCGCAATTTCAATGGTTTAAGCAAACGGATGTGCTGAAAGATAGCTTTCGTCTCATTCTTCCCAATTTGATTTACTTTGGGGAGAGCAAGGTGGATACATCCATATGTGATGTGATGGAACAAGCCGAAGCTTTGAAATTATTACTTGATTATCTTCAAATAAAATCATATTCACTTTGTGGAGCATCATATGGAGGAAATGTGGCAGTTGAGTTGGCAAATTTGAACCCTCAAAATGTAAACAAATTAATACTATTTGACACTCCTGTTAAGTACATGAGTTTAGAAGACATTAACCATATTTACGAACATTATCACGTGAAAAGTTTAGGAGAATTACTTATTCCTAGTGATTACAAGAAGCTAACTCTTTTATTGAAGGTAGCCTTTCTAAATCCTCCCAAAGTACCAGCTATATTCTGCAGAAGCATCTACAAGGAGTTATACACAAAACAAGCCACCGGACAAAAATAACTATTGACTTGCCTTGAAAACAAAAGAACCTTTTATGAAAACAAAAATTACTCCTTTCAATTTCCTATTCTCATTCTATGGGGAGCTGGGGATAAATTCATTCCTATTCATGTAGGAGAAAATCTCCATACCTATTTTGGCAACAACTCCAAATTTGTGGTTATACCCAATACCGCCCATATGCCAAATTTGGAATCACCCAAAGAATTTAATCAAGCTATACTGGAATTTTTAATCAAGTAAAAACATGTCCATTAGGAGATGTTGCGATAGTAATTAAAACTACAACGTACAAAAAACTTATATTTGCCGAAATGAATCCCACAAAAAAGAAGGTAATAATTGTTGGTCCTGCATTTCCATTGCGAGGAGGCATTGCCAATTTTAACGAAGCACTCTGCAGGGCTATGAATGCTGCTGGTATGGAGGTTAAAATCTATTCGTTTTCGTTGCAATATCCTAAGTTTTTATTCCCTGGCAAAACACAATTCGACACAGGAGGCAAACGGCCCGAAGATTTAAATATCGACACGAGCATCAATTCTATCAATCCGATTACATGGATAAAAGTGGCTAATAAAATTAAGCGCGAGAATCCCGATTATGTAGTGTTTAGATATTGGTTGCCATTTATGGGCGCATGTTTAGGCACCATCGCGAAACGCATCAAACGAGGAACAAACATAAAAGTGGTGGCCATTACCGACAATGTCATTCCGCACGAAGACCGATTGGGTGACGAACAACTGACTAAGTATTTTGTAAAGCAAATGGATGGTTTTGTGGCCATGTCGAAATCGGTTTTGGCTGATTTGAGCGAGTTTACCGATAACGACAAAAAAGTATTTCTGCCTCATCCTATCTACGATATTTTTGGTGAGAAGGTGGAGAAACAAGAAGCTCTTCAACATTTAAAACTGAATACCACTGATAAACATCTTTTATTCTTCGGCTTTATCCGTAATTACAAAGGTTTGGATTTATTGCTCGAAGCCATGGGTGATGCGCGCATCAAGGCACTAGGCATTAAGTTGATTGTGGCGGGCGAGTATTACGAAGATGCTGCTCCATATAATGAAATCATCGAACGACACGGATTGAAAGATAATGTCATCTTGCATACTCATTTTATACCTTCCGACCAAGTGCGTTATTATTTTTGTGCTTGCGACATGGTGGTGCAACCCTACCGACATGCTACACAAAGTGGAGTAACACAGATTGCTTATCATTTCGATAAACCTATGTTGGTGACTCATGTGGGTGGTTTGCCCGAAATAGTTCCTCACAATGTGGTGGGTTATGTTTCGGCCATCAACCCTACTTCTATCGCCAATTTTATTCTCGAATTTTATGTACATCAAAAGGAAGAAGCTTTTATTGCCAACATCAAAAAAGAAAAAGAACGTTTCAGATGGAGTTCGTTTGTGAGTGGCATCGAAGAGTTGGTGAGCTCTATTCCCGAATCGAAACGAAAGTAAAACCTAGCGAATACTTATTTTTATTACTTTTGAGGCTTCTTAACAATTAACAAATTTATCATCAACCTTAACCAACTGTATCTTTTTTCTATAATGAAGTTATTATAAAATCAAGACAGCCATTTATGAATAGAATTACCTGCATTATTATTAGTTTTTTATTGATTACTCACCTTGCCAAAGCACAAGATGCACCCAACAAATTGGATGAAAACGGCAAGAAACAAGGGCATTGGATAAAATACGATGAAAACAAAAAGAAGATTTACGATGGGAATTTTGTTGACGACATTCCGGTGGGCAAGTTTACTTATTATTACGAAACAGGGTTGCTGAAAGCCATCAACCTGTTTTCGCAAAACGGCACGGTATCGAGGGCTCAGCTTTACGATAGTGGTGGAAAGCTGTCGGGTGAAGGAAAGTATGTGAACCAAAAAAGAGATAGCATTTGGAAGTTTTACAATATTGATGGTAAAGTTATTTCGGACGAAAACTATGTCAATGGACTTAAAAACGGCAAGTTTCATGTGTTTTATGCAAGTGGCGAGCTGGCAGAAGAAAAAACATGGGCGAATGGAAAACTAAATGGTGAGGTGAAAAAGTATTTCGAAAACGGACAACTGAAATACTACGGACATGTGATTGACGACAAGGTGGAAGGAAAAACTACTTATTATTATTCTACTGGAAAGATAGAAGCCGAAGGCATGTATGTGGCCGATTTGAAAGAAGGAGAATGGAAATATTATGAAGAAAATGGTAAAGTGAAACGAGTTGACAAATACATCTACGGCCGAAACACAGAGCCTGATAAGGATGTAATCCCACAAGCAGAATTAGAAAAAGCAAAAAAGAAATACGAAAATTCAGAAATAAAAGACCCTTTTAAAGAACCACAAGAATGAGTAAAAAAGGGAAAGTTTTATTGGCCATGAGTGGTGGTATTGATAGTTCCATTGCTGCCCTCTTGCTTCACGAACAAGGATACGAAGTGGTGGGTATTACCATGAAAACATGGGATTATGCCACCTCAGGAGGTTCGAGCAAAGAAACAGGTTGCTGCAGCCTCGACTCCATAAACGATGCACGATTGCTTGCTGTTAACCTCGGTTTTCCGCATTTTATACTCGACATACGCAACGAATTTGGCAATTACATCATCGACAATTTTGTGGACGAATACCTTGCTGGTCGTACGCCAAACCCTTGTGTGCTTTGCAATACGCATATCAAATGGGATGCTTTGTTGAAACGTGCCGACATGCTCGATTGCGAATTTATTGCCACCGGACATTATGCACGCATCCGCCAAGAAAACAATAGATACGTCATTTCGCGAGGTATTGATACCACCAAAGACCAAAGTTATGTGCTCTGGGGACTGTCGCAAGAAAGCCTTAAACGCACCTTGTTTCCGCTGCAGAATTTTCGTAAATCGGAAATAAAAGAAATGGCTAAAAACAATGGTTATGCCGACTTGGCAGCCAAAAGCGAGAGCTATGAAATCTGTTTTGTGCCCGACAACGATTACCGTGGATTCTTGAAACGAAAAGTGGATGGACTAGAAACCCGTGTGGATGGTGGAAATTTTATTGATAAAACAGGCAAGGTATTGGGCAAGCACCATGGCTATCCGTTTTACACCATCGGTCAGCGCAAAGGCTTGGAAATAGCGGTTGGCGAACCTCAATATGTACTCGAAATTATTCCCGAAACCAACTCGGTGGTATTGGGTTTCAAAGAAGATTTGGAACAACAACAAATGAAAGTGGGCAAATACAATTTGATAAAGTACGCCTCCTTGCCCGATGGCATCGAACTGCTTACCAAAATTAGATACAAAGACCCAGGTACCCTTGCCTCCATCACCAATAGCAATGATAAACTAAATGTATTGTTTCATAAATCGGTTTCGGCCATAGCTCCCGGTCAGTCGGCTGTTTTTTACGAAGGTGACGACCTTGTAGGTGGTGGTATTATCGAACGACACGTTTTTTAGTTGTTAGTTGTTGGATTTTTCACCACGAAGACACGAAGGCTCTAAGAGACATATCTCCTTCCTTCTATTATACGCTAGCACGATTGTCTTAAATTGTAATGGTTCGTTCTTAGTTTCTCTCCAAATAATAAAAGACTCGAATTAAAAATTCTTGTCCTCTGTAGTAAGTTGCGAATTTTCGAGCGTTTCGGTAGACACTTCTACCAAGTTAGTTGAAAGCTCAACTAGGTCGATAGTCACCTCAACTGAGTCAGTTGAAAGCTCAACTAAATCAGTTGACAGTTCAACTGAAACGGTTGAAAGCTCAACTAGGTCGGTAGAGAGTTCAACTAAGTCAGTTGAAAGCTCAACTAAGTTGGTTGAAAGCTCAACTAGGTCGATAGTCACCTCAACTAAGTCAGTTGAACGTTCAACTGCATCGAAAAGCCTTAACAAAAACATTCCGTAAGTCAAGTATTTTATATAAACAGATAAAGCAATTAACACAACGCAACAACTTAATAAACAGCTATTAGTACCAATACATTAAATCACAATACCCCAATAATCTTATTTAGAACATTGGAGTTTGAATCCTTCGTTTGCAACGCATGCTTACACTTGTGGATTAAAATCCCCCACCTATTGCCTATTCGCTATTTACTTCCCTAACAACCAATAACTAACTACCAGCAATTATCAACTAAATCATTTATCTTTGAGGCCTAAATCAAAGGATATGACAAAAAAATCGGTAGAACTAGTATTAAGCCCAAGAGAGCCACATTATGTAGGCGATGGTTTTAGGGTACATAATTTTATTCCTGATGGCTTTCGCTTAGACATGCAACGCATGAATCCCTTCATTATGCTCGATTATAATTCAAAGTTTTATTTCCCACCCACCGACAAACCGAGAGGGGTGGGTGTGCATCCTCACCGCGGATTCGAAACCGTGTCGATTGCTTATAAAGGCCGAGTGGCGCATCACGACAGCAGTGGCGGTGGTGGTGTAATAGGCGAAGGCGATATTCAATGGATGACAGCCGCTAGTGGTGTGTTGCACAAAGAATATCACGAAAAAGAATGGAGCCTAGAAGGTGGCGAATTTCACATGGTGCAGCTTTGGGTGAATTTACCCGCCAAAGATAAAATGAGTCAACCCAAATATCAGGCAATAAAGAATGAAAACATCAATCGCTTTGCTTTGCCCAATGGTGGAGGAGAAATAGAAGTGATAGCAGGAGATTACAAAGGTGTGAAAGGCTCGGCCACCACGTTTACACCCATTCATATGCTCAATGCCAAACTAAAAAAAGGCACAGAAACCGATTTTACTTTCCCTGCAAACTATAGCACCGGACTTTTGGTAATTGAAGGAAGTGTGGTGGTGAACAATCAAGAAGAAGCACCTACCAATCATTTTGTATTGATGGCCACCGATGGAGAGTCATTTACCATAAAAGCCAGTGAAGATGCGGTAGTGCTGGTATTAAGCGGAGAGCCTATCAACGAACCTATTGCCGCTCATGGCCCTTTTGTGATGAATACCCGACAAGAAATAGCTCAAGCCTTTGATGATTTTTACAAAGGCAAGTTTGGTCATCTGGAGGATTAAGTGAGTTGTTGGGAACTTAGAATTCCCAACAACCAACAATTAAATCTTAAAGTCCTCTTTCTTTGTCGAGATACGATTGAACCACATCAATGGCATTGTCAATCACATCACTCAAAGCAGTGATAAAAGTTCCTGGTTTAGCAATCGACAATGCATGTTTCAGCGCTTCTACTTCTTTTGGAATGTATTCGTACGATTGTTTAGGATTTACTTCATTTATTCCTTCCACCAATAGTTTTACTATTTCTTCAGCTTGTCGTCCTCTTAAGAACTTATCTTGACGAATGATGATGTGGTCAAACATTTGAGCCGAAATTCTACCCAAATCTCTAATGTCATCATCCCTCCTATCTCCTGTACCAGTAATAATACCAATTTTATAAGGCGAATCGACAGTAGATAAGAACTCCTTAATACCTCTGAATCCATCGGCATTATGAGCAAAATCAATCATTACTTTGTATTCTTTGAAATCGAAAATATTCATCCTACCTGGTGTTTGTGCCGAAGAAGGGATAAAAGTTTCTAAACTCATCCTGATGTCTTCGATGGTGAATCCATAAACGTACGAAGCCAAGGTAGCGGCAAGAACATTGTAAATCATAAACGAAACACGTCCACCAAATGTCAACGGAATGGTGGTCACTTTCTCTACTCTAAATTTCCAATCGCCTTTTTTAATGGTGATGTAACCATTTTCGTAAATGCAGGCAATACCACGGTTTTTGCAATGTTCAACAATCACAGGATTGTTTTCGTCCATACTGAAATAGGCAATTTTGCAAGAAGCATTTTTACCGATGTCAACACAGTGTTTATTATCAGCATTCAATACCGCATAACCATCGCGTTTTATCGATTCTACCACCACTCCTTTCACCTTGGCCATATCTTCCAAAGTATTGATGTCGGATAATCCCATGTGGTCGGCTTGTATATTCGTCACCACCCCTACATCGCATCTTCCAAAACCAAGACCTGAGCGCAAGATACCACCACGAGCGGTTTCAAGTACAGCAAATTCAACAGTAGGATCTTTCAAAATAAATTCAGCACTCACAGGCCCAGTGGTATCACCTTTAGTAAGCATTGAATTTCCTACATATATACCATCGGAAGTAGTAAAGCCTACTTTATATCCATTGTTTTTTACAATATGTGCAATCAAACGAGTAGTAGTGGTTTTTCCATTGGTACCTGTAACAGCTATGATAGGAATTCGACACGATTTTCCATTCGGATAAAGCATCTCAATTACTGGAGCTGCCACATTGCGAGGCAAACCTTGAGCTGGAGCTAAGTGCATTCTAAATCCAGGAGCTGCATTTACTTCCAATACCACACCACCATTCGATTCCAATGGTTCCGAAAGGTTGGAAGCCATGATGTCGATACCACAAATATCCAAACCAATAACACGCGATATACGCTCACATATAAATATATTGTGAGGATGTACAATGTCGGTAACATCGGTAGAAGTACCACCGGTGCTCAAGTTAGCAGTACCTTTGAGGTAACACTTCTCTCCTTTTGCCAACACCGTGTCGATGGTATATCCTTTTTTCGCAAGCTGTTCGGTAGTTTCTCTGTCAATACTTATTTCAGTAAGTACATTTTCGTGACCATATCCTCTGCGAGGATCTTTGTTTTCTTCATCTATCAACTGCTTAACAGAAGAAACACCATCGCCCATAACATGTGCAGGTTCGCGCAAGGCGGCTGCAATGAACTTGTGATTGATAACAAGTACTCTGAAATCATATCCAACAATGAATTTTTCGATAATGATTTTTCGTGAATACTTCTTAGCATGGTCATAAGCTGCTATGGCTTCTTCCTTTGTTTTTACATTGATGGAAGCACCTTTTCCGTGATTGCCATCAAGCGGTTTGAATACCAACGGAAACCCAACCTTTTCGATAGCGTCTTCCAAATCATCAAAACTAGAGATACAAACACCTTTAGCCACAGGTATAGCAGCTTCTAGCAACATACGTTTAGTTTCATCTTTGTTCGATGCTAAATCAACCGCAATAGAACTTGTGTGATTAGTCATGGTTGCACGAAAGCGCACTTGATTTTTACCATATCCTAGTTGTACCAACGATTGACTATCTAAACGAATATAAGGAATATCGTGTGCTTCGGCTTCATCAATAATGGAGCCTGTACTAGGACCAAAACGAACCTCCTCGCGGAGTTCACGCATTTTATGAATATCTTCATCTAAATGGTAGGCTTCTCCTTTCACCAAGGCATCAGCTATTCTTACCGAAGCGCGTGCAGCATAAGTCCCAACGGCTTCTTCCATGTATGAGAATACTACGTTGTAAATCCCTTTAGTACCAGTGCCACGGGTTCTTCCAAATCCGCAATCCATTCCTGCAAGTGTTTGTATTTCCAGAGCAATGTGTTCAATCACATGCCCCATCCAAGTTCCTTCTTTTACACGGATAAAAAATCCTCCTTCTACATTTGGTGAACAACGATGAGTCATCATATGAGGAAACATGATCTGTAACCGCTCGAGAAAGCCATCAATTTCGTTGGTTGGTTTGTACTCCAATTCTTCAATGTCCAATTTCATTACAATTAGTTTCCTTCTTCTAATCGACCAATAGTTTGGACCTCGCATAACTTTTACTTCTACTATTTTCATATCACGGATGGTTTATAAATTTCTTCAAAGTAATAAAATTTTAATTAGAAAGCCTAATAAATTAATAACTATCTTGAATTTGTTGATATTTTAATTGGGTATTTTAACTATACATTAATAAAGAGTTTACTTTTGTGCCCCATAATTTAAACTAACTAAGAAATGAACATTCCAAAAGGAAAATTAATCTCAATCGGGGGAAGCGAAGATAAAGGCACAGGCATAGAACCTAATTTTGAACCAAAGAAACATTTACAATTTTTTGAATTCGGGATACTAAAACATATTCTTTCGGAAATGAAAGGAGTCGATTCACTTGTAGAAGTAATCACTACCGCTTCGCAAATTCCTGAAGAAGTTGGTGAAAATTACTTAAGTGCTTTCGGAAAGCTTGGAGCAAAGAATATCGGAGTTATTCATATTAAAAACAGAGAAGATGCTTTAAATCCTGAATACTTAGAACGTATCAAAAAAGCAGATGGAGTGATGTTTACTGGCGGAAATCAAATGCGCTTGAGTATGATTTTTGGAGGAACAGAATTTCATGAAATATTGAAAGACCGATACGAAAACGAAAACTTTGTGATAGCAGGTACTAGCGCAGGTGCAATGGCCATGAGTAATACCATGATTTATCAAGGTAGTAGCACAGGCGCTTTGTTGAAAGGGGAAGTAAAAATCACTACAGGTTTGGCGTTTATTAAAGATGTAATTATCGATTCGCATTTTGTTACTCGTGGTCGTTTTGGACGTTTAGCACAAGCGGTTGCTGGCAATCCAGGATGTATAGGCATCGGATTGGGTGAAGACACTGGAGTGCTAGTAAAGGAAGGAAACAAAATGGAAGCCATTGGCTCCGGATTGATTTTGATATTCGATGGACATAGCATTCGTCACTCCAACATTGCCGATATCGAAGAAGGAGCACCTATTTCAATCGAACATTTGATTGTTCACGTGATGGAAAAAGGAAATTTGTATTATTTAAAAGAAAGGAAATTTTATGCCAATGCTAAAGTAACTCAGTAGCTATATTTGGAAATTTAATGATCATTTAAATCCCTGCTCATACTTGTTTGTGCAGGGATTTTTGTTTTTGACTTAGATTATTTTAGCATATCACCGTTTATTTATGATGAATTTGAAATGGCTATGTTGAAAAAATATCGACATTTGCACCACAAAACTAAATAAGATGGAAAATTTCAAAAAATATTTCGACAATAAAGAATACGTGACAAAAATTGTAGGTGCTGAAGAAGAAACCGAAGGCTTGTCGGTGGCTAACGACAAGATTACTTCGCTAATACAATTACTCACCTTATCGGAAAACAAGGACTTCAAGGAAGAAACCTTGATGATACTAAAGAAAGAAAAAGCTGGGGACTTATTAATAACAGCCATTAAAAAAACCAAAAAGAATAAACACATATTAGTAGCTGCTTGTTGGGAATCGGAAATTGATTTTAGTAACTACCTACCCTACTTTATCGACCTTGCTTTAGATTCAGATTATTTGGTTTCGCTCGAAGCTATTACGGTAATTTCTACCATGGAAGGCCCATTTGTAGCCGATGATGTAAAAAGTTCAATATCAAAAGTAAAAGAAGAACAAAAGAAACTCAATTCCGAACGAGTTGTTTTACTGAACGATTTAGCAATCACGCTCGAAGTTTTTTTGTAAACACTAATATCCTTTTCTTCTATAAGTAATCGTTGTTATTGGTAAATTTCCAATAAATTTGAAACACTAAAAATACTTTTCGTGTTGACACAAGGTTGATGAATTCAATCAATTATGATATTCATCATAATAAAACACCTAGATTGTCAATACCTTTGAAAAAAATGAAGCAATCCTTATTTTCGAAATATCTTATTCCTTTCTTGCAATGGTATGCTTTAATGATACTCATTGCCATTGCGATTGATTATTTTTTGCACCGTTTTCAGTTGGTTTATATTGGCCGATACCTTGGTGTGATAGGCACCTTAGTCATCATCTCCTCTTTTGTCTATTCGTTACGCAAACGAAAACTTATTGAATCGGGTAATCCAAAGCAGCTTCTTCAGCTTCACGAATACCTTTCATGGATTGGCTCCATCCTGTTGTTAGTTCACGCAGGTATTCACTTCAATGCATTACTTCCTTGGTTAGCAGTTGCCATGCTCCTAGTGGCTGTAGCTAGTGGTTTGGTTGGAAAATTCTTATTGAAAAAAGCAAACGAATCGCTTAAGGAAAAGCGACAACTATTAATGAACTCGGGAAAATCAACCGTAGATGCCGACAAAGAACTCTTTTTCGATTCCATCACGGTCGACCTTATGAAAAAATGGCGTGTTGTTCATTTCCCCATCACTTTGATTTTTGCCATCTTATCGGTAATGCACATCATCACCATAATTATGTATAGCAAATGAAAAGGTTGTTGATACTAGGAATTATTGGCATAAGCTTAGCATTAATTTATCTTTATCCTCGAATGATGCTTAATCCGGGCAGCCTTTCGGAAGGCCATCAAAAAATAATGAACGATTGTAATGCTTGTCACCAGCCATTTTGGGGCATTGCCACCGATAAATGTATTATTTGCCACAAACTAGCCGAGATTGGAAAGGATGACTCTTTGCCCAATGCTACCTCAAATTTGAATAAACGGATATTGTTTCATAGTGGACTTGCGAATCAATCCTGCACTTCGTGCCATACCGACCATAAGGGACTAAAACCGACCTTACAGACAGGAAGTTTTAATCATGATATGTTGCCCATCACCGATAAAAACAACTGTGCTGGTTGCCATACCAAACCAATAGACAAGATACATGCAAGTATTTCCATGTCTTGCAATGCTTGTCACAATTATAAAGGATGGAAAAATGCAGTGAGTTTTAATCACGACCAATTGCAAGTAGCGGACAAAAACAATTGTATATCGTGCCACCCAAAACCTACCGCGGCCAATCACCAAGCATTCGAAGGTAATTGTAGCCAATGCCACAGCACCAGTAAATGGCTTCCTGCTTCATTCGAACATTCATCCTATTTTCAATTGGATGGAAATCATAATGCCAAATGCGAGGTTTGCCATACTAACAATAACTATAAACAATACACTTGTTATGGATGTCATGAACATTCGGAAAGCAATTTAAGAGGAGAACATAACGAACATGGTATATACGAACTCAACAATTGTATTTCGTGTCACAAAAGCGGAAGCGAGCACGAAGGAGGAGAAAGGGGAGAAGGAGGCGAAAAAGGCGGTCGTGAAGACGATGATGATTAAATTAAATAAAAATTAAAAACACTACTATTTGATTGAAATGGAAAGAAAGATGAAACCTGAAAGCTTGATGATGTCGTATGGCTATAAGCCGGAACTATCGGAAGGTGCAATAAAATGCCCAATATTTCAAACGTCTACCTTTGTGTTTAAAAGTGCCGAAGAAGGAAAAGCTTTTTTCAGTCTTGCATACGGGTTGAGGGAACAAAACAAAGGAGAAGAGCTTGGATTGATTTATAGTCGAATCAACAATCCTGATTTAGAAATTCTTGAAACACGACTTACACTTTGGGATGAAGCCGAAGATTGTGCTGTGTTCGAAAGTGGAATGTCGGCCATTACCACAGTATTGCTAGAGTTTTTAAAACCTGGCGATTTGGTTTTAATCAGTAGTCCACTGTATGGAGGAAGCGACCATTTTATTCGTAAAATTTTACCAAAGTTCAACATCAATCTCCTTGAATTTAAAGTAGGACAAAACAAAGATGAGGTAATACAATTGGTTAACAATTCAGGATTGGCTGATAAGTTAGCCCTTATTTTTATCGAAACACCTGCTAATCCAACGAATGATTTGATTGACATTAGAAGTAAAAAAGAAATAGCAAAACACTTTTCAACTAATGAAAAGCCTGTATACCTTGCTGTGGACAATACCTATTTAGGGCCTATTTGGCAACATCCTATCAAACATGGAGCCGACTTGGTGCTGTATTCGGCTACTAAATACATCGGAGGACATAGTGATGTGATTGCGGGTGCTTGTCTTGGTTCGAAGGAATTGATTAAACGAGTGAAAGGATTGCGTACCTTTTTGGGTAATATGGCAAGCCCAAATACAGGATGGCTATTGCTTCGAAGTTTGGAAACATTGAAAGTGCGAATGGATGCAATAGCGTACAATGCGAATAAAGTTGCCGATTTCTTAAACACACATCCTGCTGTGGAAAAAGTTTATTTCCTTGGCAACATCACTCCTGAACATGGAGAACAATACGAAATCAAGAAACGACAATGTTTGACAAATGGAGGAATGATTTCGTTTGATGTGAAAGGTGGAGAAAAAGAAGCCTTTCAGTTTTTGAATGCCTTACGATTAATTAAACTAGCTGTCAGTTTGGGAAGTACCGAAAGTCTTGCCGAACATCCAGCAACTATGACTCATGCTGATGTGGATGAAAAACTAAAAAAAGAATTTTCAATTACCGAAAAAATGGTTCGTCTTTCGATAGGAGTTGAATACCACGAAGACATTATCCATGATATCAACCAAGCACTGGAAAGCATTAAAAAATAGCGTTTCACTGAATCACAGCAACCATTTTGGTTGATTCACCAAATGATATTCTCATCTACTCGAGAATAAATAAGTCGGTGAATCCTCCTAAATAAAATGTTAAAATTTTCAAAAAGGTATACAACATATTATTTTTTAACTTACTTTTGTGGCGGAAATATAAGAGTTGATTGGCTTGTATTTTTTCATGTGAATAGGAAAAGTCTCGCAGCGATGCGAGACTTTTTTTGTACTTATTTGAACCAAACCACCTTCAAATCTATTGTTTCAGCTCATTCTATACGCTATCTTTTTTCTTGTTCTAGATTATAATTCATACCAAACAGGAAACAAAAAAGCATAAAAAAACCCCATATTGCTATGAGGTTTTTTATTTTTAAAATAAATCGATTATTTGTTAACCGATTTTTTTAATCCAGCACCTGCTTTAAATTTTGCTACTTTTTTAGCAGCAATTTTTATTGTTTTGCCAGTTTGAGGATTACGACCGCTTCTTGCAGCTCTCTTAGCTACTGAGAAAGATCCAAATCCGATTAATGCTACTCTATCACCTTTTTTAAGTGCTTTTGAGGTAGCGTTTACAAAAGCATCAAGTGCTCTTGCTGAATCAGCTTTTGTCAATTTTGACTCTGCTGAAATTGCTTCAATTAGTTCTGCTTTGTTCATGTTTTTAATTTTTATTAGTTAAACATTAATTAATTATAAAACAAATTTAGTGAATATATCAATACAAAAGCGTTTCAAAGGCAAGTATTTCTAAAATAGTTGATAAATAAGGTTTTTGTTAATAACTCCTTTCGTAAGCACTAATTATAGAATGATTGACATGAATGAAGCTCAATATCCATTTTGCTCCATTACGTAGATAACACCAAATCTCCCAAAAAAGGAGAAGGTTATAGACCTCAATTTATCTTATGCAGTAGCAACTACTTTTGGTCGTCCTAGTTCCTTTAGCCTATGAATATGCGATACGAAGGCCTTTCCTAAGGTAGGTTTAAGGTTATAATAATATCCGTATTCTTTAGCTGTTTTCTCTACAATAGGTGCTATGTGTGGATAATGAATATGGCAAATATTTGGGAACAAATGGTGTTCGATTTGGAAATTCAATCCTCCTACATACCAATTGAGTAATACATTGTTACGTGCAAAATCAGAAGTGGTTAATAATTGATGTACTGCCCATTCGTTATGAATTACCCCGTTTTCATCAGGCATAGGTTCATCAGCTCCTTCCACCACATGTGCCATTTGAAACACAAAACTGAGAATGCAACCTGCCGTCCAGTGCATCACCAAGAAACCAATCACTACTTGCCACCAAGAATAACTAGTGAATAGGATTGGAAAGCCAATGATGACAAATAAATAAAGTAGTTTTAAGACCACCATTTTGATGTACTCAAGTGTAGGATTAAATTTATAATGACGGGTAATCCCTTTGCGATTGTAAACAATTAACTGAGTGAAATCTTTTACCAATTTCGAAATGGTCATTAATCCATAAAAGAAAAATGCATGAATGTATTGATAACGATGAATGGAGCGCAATGGTGCATTCTCCGACAAACGAATTGGTCCTTTTGATTCGATGTCTTGGTCGTAACCATCAATATTAGTATAGGTATGATGCAATACATTGTGTTGAATCTCCCAATTGAATACATTACTACCAATGAGGTAAAGACTACCTCCTAGTAATTTGTTAATCCATCGTTTTTCGGAATAAGCCTGATGTACTGCATCGTGCATGGTGCCCATGCCTATGCCCGCAAGACCAATACCCATAACCACTGTCATCAAAACGGATAACCAACCTGACATAGGAATCATAAAAAACAATACGAATGGTGAAATGTATAAAATCACCATTACGATGGTTTGAACCGCTAAGGTCCAATTGCCTTTGGTAGAAATTCCTTTCTCGATAAAATAATCGTTCACGTTTTTCCTTAGTGCAGCCGCAAATTGCTGTTGATGTTTATCTTGAGAAACAAATTTTATTTTCTTCATGTTTTTTAATTTTGATAAAAGTAGGTGTTAACCAAGTCCAAATGTATGATATTAATCATAAACCACAATCAATAACTTTCAAAAAAAAGATAGAGCCCATCCTTTTATCGCTGTTTTATATTCTTCTAGCACATAAACACAATATTAGAAAAGATGTTCATTTCTCCCTTATCTTTGTTGTGAATAATTAAACCCATTTCTTACAAACCCTAATGGTGATTACACCTAATCGAAATTGAACAACTCAACAAGGCTATGAAACTAAAATTCCTCGGAGCGGCACGCACGGTAACTGGCAGCAAACACCTTATACATACGGATGATGGCAAACAGATATTGCTCGATTGTGGACTTTTTCAAGGGCATGGTACCCAATCGGACGAAATGAATCGCGAATTTAATTTCGACCCTAAAAAGATTGATTACCTTATCCTTTCGCATGCGCATATCGACCATTGTGGCAACATCCCTAATCTGGTTCGACAAGGTTTTAGAGGTCCTATCATTTGCACTCCCGCCACTGCCGACTTGTGTAAAATAATGCTTTCCGACAGCGCTCATATTCAGGAATCGGACATTCGTTTTATCAACAAACGAAGGTTTAAACGTGGGGAAGAATTATTGAAACCCATCTATTCGGTAAAAGATGTAGAAACCTGTTTGCCTTTATTTGTCGGTGTTCCGTATGGCACAACACATTCGGTTTACGAAAACCTAACCGTTACCTTTACCGATTCGGGACATATACTTGGTAGCGCTGGGGTGAACTTAACCTTGACTGAAAATGGAGAAACAAAGCGTATTTTCTTTTCGGGTGACATTGGCCGATACAAGGGTTCTATACTCAAAGACCCTCAACCTTTTCCACAAGCCGATTACATCATCACCGAATCTACTTATGGCGACCGCCTACACAGCGACAGCACGTATAGCGAACAACAATTGTTCGATGTGGTGTTCAATACCTGTATCACCAAAAAAGGAAAACTTATTATCCCAGCTTTTAGCCTTGGACGTACGCAAGAATTGGTGTATGCCCTCGATCAAATGGAACATAAAAAAATGTTGCCACATATTAATGTATATGTCGATAGTCCTCTTTCGGTAAATGCTACTGCTATTATGCGCAACCACCCCGAATGTTTCAACCAAGACATCCTGGATTATATGAAAACGGATAGCAACCCTTTCGGATTCGATAACCTTATTTATATTCAAGATGTCATCGAATCGAAAGAACTAAACGAGTTGAAAGAACCTTGCATCATCATTTCTGCTTCTGGAATGGCCGATGCTGGCCGTATAAAACATCACTTGGCCAACACTATTTCTAATCCTGCCAACACGGTATTGATGGTAGGATTTGCCGAACCTAATTCGCTAGGTGGTAAACTGCGAGCGGGCAACAAGATTGTGAAAATATTTGGCGTGGAACATGTGGTAAATGCCGAAGTAATCATCATCGACTCGTACAGTGCACATGGCGACTACAAAGAAATGATACACTACCTCAACTGCCAAAACAAACAAAAAGTGAAACAAGTATTTCTGGTGCATGGCGAATACGATGTGCAAAAGAAATACCGCGAACTATTGCTACAAGATGGATTTCATAACATCAGTATCCCCGATTTGAATGAGGAGGTTGTTTGTTAATAAAAATTTGGTAGTTGAATTTTCACCACTAAGGCACAAAGAAACACGAAGCACACGCCCCTCCCCCCGCAAGCGCGAGTGCAATGTCATTAAGTTAAGGCAACGAAATTAACAATAAGACCTTAATAACAATAGCTCACAGACACTTTATCGAGGTCATAAATGCTAGACCTTTGCAATAAAAT
>CAIWDF010000310.1 GCA_903911435.1 uncultured Bacteroidota bacterium | reverse complement strand
GCTTGTCATTTCGAACGAAGTGAGAAATCTCATTTTTAGTGAATAGCCAAAAGCGATTAGGCAATAGGGAGTGATTCGTGCATCTTTATGAATTGCAACACTTCACTATTCTATTGTTCAAATGTTCGTTTGTTTGAACAATTGCCTACTGCAAAATTGTCTTTGCGCCTTCGTGTCTTTGTGGCAAATTAAATTATAAATTCTTTTTGATTTCTTCTATTTGCAAGATGTGACGAGAGGTGTGGTGAATAAGAAAATGCACCCAATCGGTCTTGGTCATTTCGCCCAAAAACTGGTGTTTGAAAGTTTGTGTTTCGTGTTCGATAGGATGACGCTTCAGGTGGTCGGTAATTTTATCGATGATGATGTTGATATTTTGTCGGGCTTCATCAGCCGTTTTCAATCGGCCTTTTGGGCTCACAAAATCGGGTGCCGATACTTTATACCCTCTATTGGTGAGCATGGTATTGAGTTTTTGGTCACCATATCGTTCGGTAGCTTGGCTGTCGGCATCAGCGCTTGCGGGCATAGCGAGTATTTTGGCAATGCCCACATCCACCAGAAAAACATGTTCAACGTTTTGCAATATGCTCCAGCTTTCGGGCATGGGGCAATGGTTCAATTGCTCGGTGGTGAGCGACTGAAACGACTGAAACAAGTCGTGAGTATTGCTTATTTTCTTGTTCGCTAAGTTCGTCATTCGGTTAAGGGCGCTTGGTATAGCTGCTTGGCTGATGCAAGCAGAGCTAAGGAAACGGGAAATGAGGAATTAAATTTCGAAAAGTTCGAACACGTACGATTCCATAATTTGGTTGGCCAGAAGTTTTTTGCATGCTTCGTCCACCTTGCTATTTGCCATTTCCTTGGTGCTCGCTTCTATCTCTAGGGTGATGTGTTTTCCGATACGCACATTTTGAATTTCGGGAAGGCCTAAGTTTTTCATGCTTCCGGTTACGGCTTTTCCTTGTGGGTCGAGCAATGCTTTTAAAGGCATCACATCAATTTCTGCTCTGTAGTTCATTTTTTAGTTGTTGTATTATTAATAATGGATAAAAAGAGGTACAAAAATATAATTATTGGCACTGCGATGAATTGAAATACTATCAACAATACCAAAGAACTTATTAAGAATAGGAAACGTATTTTGTTGTCGGCCCAAGTTAGATTCTTGAATTTAAGTGCAAACAAAGGCAGTTCGGCCACCATCAGAAAACTCATGATGATGCTGATGAGGATGAGAAAATAAATGTTGAGGATGAGCGAACTCACCGACACATCAAACAAGGTAGGTTGAAAATGATTGATCAACGGCAACGAACAAAACAACATGGCCGAAGCAGGTGTGGGCACACCAATGAAAGAAGATGTTTGACGCGTATCGATATTGAACCGAGCCAAACGAATGGCCGAAAAAATAGGGATGAGAAAAGGAACAAAAAGCGACAATACATAAAGCAGCGGAGCCAACGATTGCGAACCCGATGCAAGTTGTGCTTCATAAGATTGATGCACCAGTTCGAACATCACCATGCCGGGCACTACCCCAAAGGTAACCATGTCGGCCAACGAATCGAGCTGTTTGCCAATTTCGGAATGTACCTTCAGTAGGCGAGCCATTAAACCATCCAAAAAATCTAACACAGCAGCAATGCCAACCAAATAAGCCGATTCAACCAAATGACCCCTTAGAGCCATCACAATGGCTAAGCATCCGCAGAACAAATTGCCACAAGTAATGGCATTGGGAATGTGTTTTTTGATATTCATTGTTTGCGAAATTAACAAAATTTATTGACGCAAATAATGCAAGCCGAAAGGTAAATGCCTTTTCGATTGATTTATGAAGCATTGAAACAGTGGATGAAAAGGGAACAACTAATGGGAGAATGAAGATTCTGAAAAATATTTTCGCACGCTTATGGAATTTTCAATTACCTTGCATCTTATGATTAGTTCAAGAAACATTTTATAGATTAAGGAGCATATTGAATGTATTTTTTTTAACGACCTCACCCTCGATCCCTCTCCAAAGGAGAGGGATGACGGAGCAAGAGGAGCTAAATTTAATAAGTACTTTAAGTAACTCCCCCTCTCCTTGGGAGAGGGGATAAAGGGGTGAGGTCAATTCACCTATTAACTTAATCAGAAGAATGTTCAAGAGAATAAAACTAACTAATACGTATTGAAAAGATGAAGAACAAAATCGTTACACTCGTTGCCATTGCATTGGTAGCAGCATTTTTTGGAGCAATAAATGTTTGGGGCAAAAAAGAAATCGTAAAAAGTGATTTCTTCGTTTTTCCGAAAGGAAGCACGTATACGAATGAATGGAAAAAGGTCGATTCGCTCATCTCGAAAGGACTTAATAAAAGTGCACTCATGGTAGTAAACGCTATTTACGAAAAAGCAAAAACCGACCGCAACTCACCGCAAGTAGTGAAATCAATTATTCATCGCATGAAACTAGAACAATACATGGAAGAGTATTCTTTAGAAAAAACTTTAGTAAAATTGAATGAAGAAATTAAAACGGCTAAGTATCCTGTAAAACCAGTGCTTCAATCTATGCTTGCCGAAAACTATTGGACCTATTATCAAAACAACAGATGGAAGTTTTATAACCGCACCACCACGGTAAATCTGAAAAACGATGATATTACCACATGGGATTTAAAAACCATATTCTCGGAAGTATTAAAAAACTATAATGCTTCGCTTACCAATACCGATAGTTTGAAACGAACACAACTCAACCTATACGATGACATCCTTGTGAAACAAGAAGGCACTCGTAAATTCCGACCAACGTTATATGATTTTCTTGCACATCGTGCTATTGATTTCTACATGAACGAAGAACCTGATATAGAACGACCAGCATATAAATTCGAATTGAATTCGGAAAGTTATTTCCTCAACAGTACCGACTTTGCAAGGTTGAAGATAGAAAGCAAAGATACCCTCTCCTCGAAATACTATGCTGTAAAAACCTTGCAGACCCTCATTGCCTTTCATTTAAACGATGATAACCAAGTGGCATTAATTGATGCCGACCTGAAGCGGTTAAATTTTGTTTTTATTAAATCGGTTTCTGAAATAAAAGATAGTTTGTACTTACAAGCTTTGCAAAATTTAGCTAAAAAAGCAGAAGTAGGCGATGTGCAAAACAAGTTAGATAAGTCGGGAACTAAAGTGCATTCGTGTTCGGCTGATGTAAATTATGATATTGCCAAACTTTTAAACTCAAAGGGAAGCAAATACAATCCGCAACAGTCTGAAGAAAACAAATGGTTTGTAAAACAAGCAGTAGACTTATGCGATAAAGTAATAAAGGATCATTCCGGAAGTGATGGAGCACTCAACTGTCAAGCACTGAAAGCAAACATGACTACTCATAATATTGATTTCCTTACCGAGAAAGCGACTATTCCAAATCAAGCTTTCCGAGCATTAGTTACATTCAGAAATTTAAAAACCTGTTACGTGCGTATTGCCGAAATGGATATTGATAAATACAACAAAGCCATTGAAAAAGGTTATGGAGAAGAATTAATAAAACAGTTTCAGAAACTTACTCCTTTAAAAGAATGGACGGTTGAATTGCCTGATGATGGCGATTACCAAACGCATACCACCGAAATTAAAATTCCTGAACTTCCACTCGGGCATTATGTAATGCTGATCGGTTCTGAAAAATCTTTTTCGTACAAGGCCAATGGAGTGGCTTATGCGCATCTGTGGTCGAGCAATATTAGTTACATCAGTAGAAGAATGAGCAATGGAAGTTACGACTTCTATGTTCAGCATCGCACCTCGGGAGCACCTTTGGCAGGAGTAAAAGCGCAGCTCTTGTATCAGAAATACAATTACATTTCCAGACAGTATGAATATGTAAAAGATGAAAAATACACGAGCGATGAAAATGGTTATTTCAATGTGCCAGCATCAACAGATTACAGAAACTTTACAATAGACTTTACCTACAAAGCTGTTTCACCATACTCCGATCAGCCTGATCGTATACAAACCGAGAATGCCATTTATCAGTACCGATACGGTGAGCCTGAAAAGGATTACATAAAAACTTTTTTCTTCCTCGACAGGGGAATCTATCGTCCAGGGCAAACGGTTTACTTCAAAGGAATAATGATAGCCACGCATGGTGACGAAAACAAAATATTACCAAATACTAAAACTACTGTTACCTTTTATGATGTAAACTATCAAAAGGTTTCTTCGCTTGATTTAGTAACCAATGAATATGGTACTTTCAGTGGGACATTCACCTCACCACAAGGAGTGCTGAATGGACAAATGAGTTTGAACAATACAAGTGGTAGTGTGTATTTTTCGGTAGAAGAATACAAACGTCCGAAATTTGATGTGTCGTTTAATCCGGTGAAAGGAAGTTATCGATTAGAGGATAGTGTAAAAGTAAATGGAAATGCGAAAGCCTATTCGGGTGTGCGAATAGATGGAGCAGAAGTTAAATACCGTGTGGTTCGTAATGCTTCTTTTCCTTATTGGTGGTATTGGTGGAGGGGTTACTATCCAACTTCAGCACAGATGGAAATTTCGAACGGAGTAACAACTACCAACGATACAGGAGCGTTTTTTGTTACGTTTAAAGCACTTCCCGATTTAACAGTTCCTAAATCATATCAGCCAACTTATACCTACACTGTATTTGCTGATGTTACTGACATCAATGGAGAGACACATAGTTCGCAATCGTATGTGAGTGTGGCCTACACTTCGTTGAATCTTTCTGCGGATGTTCCTTCGAGTATTGAGAAAGAGACTAAGATGGCTTATGCAATTTCAACAACTAATATGAGTGGAGAGTTTGAACCTGCAAAAGGGAAGGTGGAGATTTTCAAATTAAAGCAACCTGAAAAAACCTATCGTAGCAGACCTTGGAACAAACCGGATAAGTATACCATCACAAAAGAGGAATTTGAAAAATCGTTTCCGCTTGATGAATACAAAGACGAAAACAATATGTATAAGTGGGAAAAGGGAGAAAAGGTATTAGAGAAAAATTTCATTAATACATCTTCATCATTACTAAATACTAAAGGTGTTTCGATAGAAACTATAGTATACGACAGCATAAGGATACCTGATTTGAAGAACTGGAAACTGGGAACCTATGTGATGGAAACACATACAAAAGATAAATATGGCGAGGATGTAAAGGCGGTAAATTATTTTACTGTTTACGCTGTGAAAGGTAAAGAAGTGCCGGGGAATGAAATTAATTGGTTTAGTCAGATAACAAACAAAGCTATTGAACCGGGAGGGAAAGCGCAATTTCTAATTGGTTCAAAAGAAGAGAATGTAAAAGTGCTTTATGAAATAGAACGCAAAGGTGAAATTTCGAAAAAGGAAATTATAACTTTGAATAAAGAACAAAAGCTCATTGAAATACCGGTTCAAGAAAAGGATAGAGGCAATTTTTCTTTTCACATTCAATTTGTAAAAAACAATCGCTGTTACAATCAAACAGGAACCATTGTGGTGCCGTTTACCAATAAGGAACTGGATATGGAATTTGAAACATTTCGCGACAAATTGCTGCCCGGACAAAAGGAAGAATGGAAGATTAAAATAAAAGACAAGAAGGGAGACAAAGTAATAGCCGAGTTAATGACTGCCATGTATGATGCATCGTTAGACGCTTTCAGACCTAACAACTGGCACTTTGCTATTAACAATTCGTATTATTCAAACTTGTATTGGGACTCAAATTCCGGGTTTGGTAACGTCAACGCTCAACTATTTATGATTGATTGGAACAAATACATTACGGGTGCCTATCGTTATTACGACCGATTGAATTGGTATGGATACATCAACGATTACTATAGCCGAAATGGTTATGATTCGGATGGTGAATCTAATTTCAGAGGAGGCTTGGCAAATGCAATGTATGCATCTAAACCGGCTGCAAGTCCTCGAATGGCTATGGAAGAAAAGGCATTGGAACAAGACGAGAGCGGAGGTAAAGACAAGAACAAGGAAACTGCAAAAAAAGAAAGAACAGTAACTACTAAAGGTGATGCAGTGACAGGAAGTGTAATGGATCAAACCATTGCTACCACCGAAGCAAACCAAATGGCTTCGGCCGGTGATGGTCGTTCTAATCACGAAGGCAAAGGCGGTGAGGATATTTCAAAAATAAATGCGAGAAGTAATTTTGCCGAAACGGCTTTCTTTTATCCGCAAATGGAAACGGACAAAGAGGGTAATGTGATTGTAAAATTTACTATTCCCGAATCGTTAACCAAATGGAAAATGATGGGTTTTGCACATACAAAAGATTTGAAATTTGGAACGATTGAAAAAAATCTTGTTACACAAAAAGATTTGATGGTAGTTCCTAATGCACCTCGCTTTTTCAGAGAAAACGATAAAATGGAATTCAGTTCTAAAATTTCTAATCTTTCTGAAAACGATTTGACCGGAACGGCACAGATATTCTTTTACGATGCTATGTCGATGAACCCGATTGACATTTTGGTTCAATCAAAAAACATACATGACGATGGAGCAAGAGCGTTTAATGCCAAGAAAGGATTGAGTACAAATGTTACCTGGGATATTGTTATTCCGGAAGGCATTGGAGCGATAACCTACAAGGTGGTGGCAAAAGCCGGAAACTTTACTGATGGTGAAGAAATGGCTTTGCCTTGCTTAACCAACCGCATGTTGGTTACTGAAACATTGCCGTTACCTATACGAAGCAAAGAAACAAAAACCTTTAAGTTTGATAAATTAATTTCTCAAAGCAATGGTTCGTCAACATTACGAAATCATAAACTCACTTTAGAATTTACTGCCAATCCTGCCTGGTATGCAGTTCAGGCATTGCCTTATTTGATGGAATATCCTTATGAATGTGCCGAACAAACTTTCTCCCGTTTTTATGCAAACAGTATTGCATCGCATATTGCTAATTCTTCTCCTAAAATAAAAGCTGTGTTCGATTCGTGGAAAAACAATGCTGACTCGAAAGCTTTACTTTCTAATCTGGAAAAGAACCAGGAATTAAAATCGCTGATGCTGGAAGAAACGCCATGGGTGCTGGATGCAAAGAACGAGACTGAACGAAAGAAGCGAGTTGCGCTATTATTCGATTTGAATAAAATGAGTAATGAGATGGGCAAAGCAATGAAAAAATTGCAGAAGATGCAAGCGCCTAATGGTGGTTTCCCTTGGTTTGAAGGAATGCCTGACGACCGATATATTACTCAACACATCATTACAGGTATGGGACATCTCGATCATCTGGGTGTAAAAAACATTCGTGCCGACCGCGAAACTTGGGCTATGGTGAATGCAGGTGTTAAATATCTAGACAATCGTATTCGCGAGGATTACGAGTGGGTTTTGAAATACGACCCAAAACATATTGACGAAAACCATTTGAGTTATCCTCAAATTCAATATCTGTATGCAAGAAGTTATTTCAAAGACATAGCTGTGGATGGCCGCAATCAGAAGGCTTTTGATTATTATAAAGGTCAGGAGAAAAAATACTGGTTGCAAAACAGCCGCTATATGCAGGGAATGATTGCGCTCGCTTTGTATCGATATGACGACAAACTTACGCCTAAAGATATTTTGAAATCGTTGAAAGAAAATTCGATTAGCAGTGATGAAATGGGTATGTACTGGAAAGAAAATTACGGAGGCTATTATTGGTATCAGGCTCCGATTGAAGCACAGGCTTTGCTTATTGAAGCGTTTGACGAAGTGGGTAACGATAAAAAATCTGTAGATGCCTTAAAGGTTTGGCTCTTGAAATCTAAACAAACACAGGATTGGAAAACTACCAAAGCCACTACCGAAGCTTGTTACGCCCTGTTGTTAAGAGGCACCGATTGGTTGGCAACAGAAAGCAATGTGGAAATAAGTTTGGGGGATGTAAAGATTGACCCAAAGAATTTGCCCGATGTAAAACAAGAAGCAGGTACAGGTTATTTTAAAACTTCGTGGAGCGGCAGCGATATTAAACCTAACATGGGTAACGTTACCATTTCTAAAAAAGATGAAGGGGTTAGCTGGGGAGCTTTATACTGGCAATACTTTGAACAGCTTGATAAAATAACACCAAGCAAAACTCCGCTTAACTTAAAGAAACAATTATTCCTTCAAAAGAATACTGCTTCGGGACCGGTGATAGAACCTATTAATACAGGCACTGCTTTAAAAGTGGGTGATAAAATTAAAGTTAGAATAGAGTTAAGAGTGGACCGTGATATGGAATATGTTCAAATGAAAGATATGAGGGCTTCGGGGTTCGAACCTACCATTGTCATTTCTCAGTATAAATATCAGGATGGATTGGGTTATTACGAGAGCACTCGCGATGCGGCCACTAATTTCTTTTTCTCTTACCTGCCCAAAGGCACGTATGTATTCGAATATCCAATGGTGGTAACTCATAACGGAGATTTTTCGAATGGAATAACTTCTATACAATGTATGTATGCTCCCGAATTTGCAAGCAATTCAGAAGGTATAAGAGTGAAAGTGGGGAAATAATGAAATGAGCTGAATGATAAAAAAAGGAAAGCCATGAAACTACTTCATGGCTTTCTTTTATCAAGTTTAGATACCTTTTTTATTTTTGCACCGTAGCTTCTTCTATTATTTCTTGAAAGAAATAGCCTGAGCCAAAATCTTTATCAATTGACAATATTCCCTCGAAACTAACCTTGTCTCCAACTTTTAATTCCTGATCGGTTGTTAACACAAGGTCCGATTTTCCAACATATTTAGTTCCATCAGTGATGTGAACCCAGTTTTTACCCAAAATATTGGAGCTATACTTGGTTACTTCCCCTTTTATCATCACCTTTTTACCAGCATATTCTTTTCTATTTTCAAGTAAATTAGCTATCGAAGGGATAGTTTTTGCTGATTGACTTAGTGCCTTCTGTCTTTTCTTGGCTTCAGGACTTGAGGCATCTTTTAATTTCGCTTCCTGTTCTTCTGGAGCAGGGCCAATCGACAGTTTTGCTAAAAAGTAGATTTCTGGGAATGTTCTTTTTAATTCTTTACTATAAAAATTTTTCATAAGTGAGGCATCATCATAATGATAAGTCTGTCCTACCTTCACCTGCACTTTAACAATGGCTAGCCACAATTCTGTTTTACCTTCCATTACCCTGAGGTAAATATACCCTCCAGCATCCAAAACTTCTTTTAACACAACTGTATGCGCAACCAGAGGTGGCATGTTTGCCTGCGCAGTATCAACTACGGGTAAGGGGAGAATTGTTTTTTCATTCACATCTAAACTAGTGCTTACAGTTGCAAGAAAAAGTATTTGATCAAACGTACGGCTTAACTCCTTACTTGTGAACTTACCCATTGCCATACCACTTTCGTAGTAAAATACATCCCCGCTTTTGGCAGTAATATTTGGCAACGCCATCCAAAGCAAAGAATCCTTTTCCTTCACCTTTTCTTTAACTTTCAAATAGGTATATGCTCTGGTTTGAAACACAGAGTCAACCGTGACCTTGTGAGCATAGTTTTTACTTGTTCCTTGGGCATACATGTATTGACTTAACGAATAAACAAGAAGAATAACGAAAAAACGTTTCATAGATTAATTAATTAAAAGAATGTAAAAAAACTAAAATTAGAGTTCAAATATATCTAATAAATTGGTGGATGATGAAAAACTTGAACAAAAAAAAATTCATATCCATTCAAAAAACTGCAATTTTGCATAGCTTTTTGTATGTGATTAATTGTTACTTTTGCTCCGATATCTTTATCATTTAGCTCATGCAAAGGACTCTTAAATTTATTGTACCAAAAATGATTGGTATCATGTTCCTTGAATGATAGCTATCATGCTTACTAAACCAAAATACTCAGACTTTTGCACGCGAATTATTGAGAATACAACTAACATCTAAACCATGAAACGAATTACTGACATTATTTTCTCATCAAAAACAACCATCATTTTACTTGTAATACTGGCTGTAGCCATGGGAGCTGGCACCTTTATTGAAGACAAATACGATACAATGACCGCTCGTGAAATGATTTACAACACCAAATGGTTTGAGCTCATTTTTATTCTCCTTGCATTTAACTTTATAGGGCACATCAAAGTATTTAATATGCTACGCATTGATAAAATAGGAGGTATTATTTTTCACTTGGCATTCATCGTTATGATTATTGGAGCAGGGGTAACTCGCTTTTTTAGTTACGAAGGCAATATGCGCATTCGTGAAGGAGAGGCATCAAATGTCTTAATCAGTGCTGAAAATTACATGCATATTTCATTTACTGAGAAAGGCAAGGCATTTGAAAGTGATTTTCCTGTAAACTTTGGGCCATATTGTAAGAATTCTTTTGAAAAAGAAATCCCAACAAATGAGAAAGGGAAAGTTACCGTTTCATGCAAAGAGTTTATAAAAAGTGCTGTTGAAAGCGCAGATGAAAATGTGGCAGGAGGCAAAGATTTGTTAGAATTGATTGTACCAACTGACAATGGAAGAAAAAGAGTGTTTTTAGCCCAAGGGGATGCTTTAAATATGGGAGCATTTGTTGTCGCCTTCGACAATAACAATTACAAAGATGCTATCAATGTAACGATTAAGGATGGGCAAATACTTATGCACTCACCGTATGAAATGATGAGAACTACAATGATTGGACAAGTGAGTGACACGGTTAAGAAAGACACCACAATTCTGTTCAAAGACCATTGCGTTTACAATGTTCAGAATTCCATTTTTGTGTTCAAGCAATTTTTCAAAAGTGCAGTGAAGAAAATTATTCACTCTGACAAACCTGAAGATTCAGGATTTGATGCCATTAAGTTTGATGTTGCTATTGATGGTAAGATTCATGAAGCAGACGTAATTATTGCAAATGGCCAAGTGATGGAAGATAACAACTTTAATTTTGACGGTTTAGAACTTAAATTGGGATACGGAAAAAAAGAAATTGAGTTGCCTTTTTCCATTCATCTCAACGACTTTATTCTTGAGCGTTATGCTGGTTCAGAAAGTCCATCATCCTACGCTAGTGAGGTGACAGTGATTGACACAAAAAACAATATCAAAAAAGACCATCGTATTTTTATGAATAATGTATTGGATTATGGAAATTATAGATTCTTCCAATCGTCATACGACAGAGATGAAAAAGGAACGATCCTGTCTGTGAATCATGATTATTGGGGGACTTTGGTTTCATATACCGGGTATGTACTTTTGGCGTTTGGATTTATCCTAACTTTATTTCATAAACAATCTCGTTTCCTGCGCCTCCGCAGAAGTATTGTTGAGGTTCGAAAAGAACGTAAAGCCTTAATTACTACGATTGCACTAATTATTGGATTTAGCACGTTTGGTTTTTCACAAATTAAATCAGAATTGCCAGGAACAATTGATGCTGCCCATGCCGACAAATTCGGGCATTTGCTAACACAATCAATTGAAGGCAGATTTGAGCCTATTCACTCTCTTGCTTTTGATGTGTTGCACAAAGTCGCCCGAAAAGACAAATTTACGGTGGAAGGAAAAGGAGAGATGGATGCAATGCAGGTGTTTATGGACATGATTATTGAACCTGATTTTTGGAAACAACAAAAAATTGTTTACATCAAAGAACAATCCGTAAGAGATGCCATTGGAATTACTTCCAAACAGGCTTCATTTATCGATTTTTTTGATGATAAAGCCAAATACAAATTACAACAACTTGCTGATGACGCTTTCCGAAAAAAACCTGTTGACCAAAACAATTTTGATAAGGAAGTTATCAAGGTGGATGAGCGGGTGAACATTTTAATGATGGTTTTCCAAGTAAGTATCCTGAAGATTTTCCCTGATCAAGAATCACCTACGAACAGATGGATAAGTTGGGATGAGAAAGGTGCTATTGAACCCTTGAAAGGCATGCTGAATGTAATCAACGATGACCTAAAACTTCGTATATTGAATTACACAAACATTGCTCAAGTGTATTTTGAGGAAGTGGTTAACGGAATAAAATCGGGCAATTACACCAAGGCTGATAAAATACTTGGTTACCTTTCTAGTATACAGCGTCAAAGTTCTGTAGCAACAAGTTTTTTACCTTCAGAAAGCAAAGTAAATGCAGAAGTGTTTTATAACAAGGCGCAAATATTCATTGTTGTGAAAAATTGTTATGGAGTGCTAAGCATACTATTATTGTTACTTGCGTTTATTGATAATGTAAGATCTAAGAAAAGCAAAGTAGTATCTGGATTACTAAATTTCTGTATTGTTCTTTTAGCCGTTGTCTTTTTATATCAGGCTTTTGGAATGGGATTACGCTCCTACTTACTTGGATACGCTCCTTGGAGTAATGGTTATGAGGCCTTGATACTTGTCGCATTTGGAACCTTGTTAGCAGGGTTTAGCTTTGTAAGGTATTCGAAGATAACATTGGCAGCCACCTCTCTTCTGGCATTCTTTGTATTGATGACAGCCGGTCACAGTAGTTACGACCCGCAACTTACTAATCTGACACCCGTTTTAAAATCGTATTGGCTCATCATTCACGTAGCGGTGTTAACAATCAGTTACGGATTCCTCGGTTTAGGATTTATTCTTGGCATCATGAATATGTTCATCTATTTATTCAAAAACAAAGAAAACAACGAACGACTCGACTTATTGATTTTCGAACTTACCTATATAAATGAAATGAATCTTACCATTGGACTTTTATTGGCTACAATAGGGACATTCCTAGGAGGTGTTTGGGCGAACGAGTCGTGGGGAAGATATTGGGGATGGGATGCAAAAGAAACATGGGCATTGGTAATCGTTATTACTTATTCTTTATTACTTCACTTACGATTCATACCTAAAATGGGAGGAAAATTCACTTTCAATGTAGTTTCTGTTTTTGCATTCAGTAGTGTACTAATGACCTTCTTTGGGGTAAATTATTTCTTATCAAAAGGAATGCATAGTTATGGTGCTGGCGATCATGCAATATTCCCAGTTTGGGCTTGGATTGCTATCTTTTCATTAGTGCTGCTTATGGTAATAGCGAAATGGAGGGAAAACAAAATAAATAAATAATAAATTTAATCATTATAAATATCAATTAACAATAACCAAATGAAAAATATATTAATAACCTCTGCCATTGTTGCATTATTTGCATCATGTCAATCTTCAACTAGCGATTCGGGAAAAACCCCTGCTGGTGTTCACACGGCTGTTGTACAAGAAGTACTTCAAGCAAACCAATACACCTACCTTCATGTAAAAGATGGAGACAAAGACCCTTGGCTGGCCGTAGCTAAAATGGAAGCAAAAGTTGGAGACACTTATTATTATAAGGATGGTTTGCAAATGAATGACTTTAATAGCAAAGAATTAAATAGAACATTTAAAGAAATATTATTTGTTGACAATGTAAGTACAACGCCTAACTTGCCAGACAAAAAAGCCGCAGCTCCTGTCGCTCCTGCTAACGAAATGGCTAGCATGAATCCCGATATGGCACCAACTACAATGATAGCAACGGATCATACTGTAAAAGCACTTGAAGTGCTTCAAACAACGCAATACACTTATATCCGTGCTAAAGAAGGAGAAAAGGAACTTTGGTTAGCTGCCACCAAAATGGAGGCTAATGTTGGTAAAACGTATTATTTCAGAGGAGGATTGCCAATGAGTAATTTTGCTAGTAAAGAATTGAAAAGAACCTTCGATGTGGTGTTGTTTTTGGATAACATTAGCGACAATCCGCCTAATTCATCTCAAACTGCAGCATCAGCTCCTCCTCAAAACAATGTAACTAAAGGATCGACTGTGGATACTGAAAAGAAAAAAGTGGATGTGAAGCATTCTAAAGATGATGTGACTATTGCTAAACTTTTCGAAAATAAAAAGACATACACTGGCAAGACTGTTAAAATAAAAGGTCAAGTAACTAAATACAATGCTGGCATCATGAAGAAAAACTGGATACATCTACAGGATGGAACCGATTTCTCAGGTAAATTCGACTTAGCTATCACCACTGATCAAGAAGTGAAGGTTGGGGACATGGTAACAGTAGAAGGAATCATTAGCTTGGATAAAGATTTTGGTTTTGGATATTTTTATGATGTGATTATGGAAAATGCAACCGTTAGTAAATAACTATTAAATAAAAACAGACATGACACCTAAATTTATCCTTGGCACACTTTGCGCAGCTAGTCTTACATTATTCTCCTGCAATAGAACTGAAGAGAAAAAAGCTGACACCCCAACTGAACAATCGACAATGGCACCTCAGGCAGCTCAAGCTCCTGTAAACAACGATTTGATAATGTTTGAGAAAAAATTTGAGGCTGATTCTTCGAATTTTGAGCTGCGTGCAATGCTTGCAGCCAATTATTATACTGCAGGCCAGTTGCAAAAAGCGGAATACCATTTTTTAAAAGTGTACGAACATGATAACAAAAACATGGTTGCTCTAGCTAATCTTGGGAATATCTATTACGATAACAAACAGGATGATAAAGCAATTGGATTTTATGAAAAAGCATTGGAATTAGACCCTAAGAACATTGATATGAGATGCGACCTAGCAACTTGTTATATGAATATCAATAAACTCAAAAAGTCAATTAAACTTTTAAAAGAGAACATTGCGATGAACCCAAAACATGAGAAGTCTCACCATAACCTTTCTGTAATTTTGAAACAAAATGGCGACTTAAAAGAAGCTGAAGATGAGATGAAAATTTATGAGAGTTTGAAAACCAATACGAAATAAAGGATTGAAAGTTTAACGAATTCGTTCGTTTCCTAATTAGCTCAAACAAAAAAGGCTACCAAAGTGTTGGTAGCCTTTTTTCATTCTAAATTAAAGAATTCTTAAACTAAAGATATATCGAACTGAACTAAATCGATGAATTCTTGAACACGCTCATCAACCTGATTTTGTGTGAGGCCAACAAGATTTTCGGTACCGAATTTTTCTACACAAAAGGAAGCTGTAGCTGAACCAAATATTATTGCTCGTTTCATATTATCAAACGAAATATCTTTGGTATGAGCCAAGTAACCAATGAACCCTCCCGCAAACGAATCTCCAGCACCAGTAGGGTCGAAGACCTCTTCCAAAGGCAAAGCTGGGGCATAAAACACTTGCTCCTCATTAAAGAGTAACGCTCCATGTTCGCCTTTTTTGATAATCAAGTACTTTGGTCCCATGGCAAGGATCTTTTGTGCTGCCTTTACTAGCGAATATTCGCCTGAAAGCTGACGAGCTTCCCCATCGTTCACTGTAAGTACATCTACTTTCGAGATAATTTTTTTCAAATCGTCCAAAGCAATATCCATCCAAAAGTTCATCGTATCGAGTACAATAAGTTTTGGACGATTTTTCAATTGAGCTAGCACTTGAAGTTGAACCTGAGGGCTTAAATTACCAAGCATAAGGAACTCACAATCTTGATATTCGTCAGGAACAATCGGGTCGAAAGTTTCCAAAACGTTCAGTTCTGTAATCAGGGTGTCGCGACTATTCATATCATTATGATACTTACCTGCCCAAAAGAAGGTTTTTTGATCTTTTTTGATTTGTAGCCCATTGGTATTAATATGGTGGCGATTGAGCATGGAAATGTTTTCACTTGGAAAATCGCCCCCCACAACCGACACTAAATTGATATTTTTGGTAAAGTAAGAAGCTGCCAAACCTATATAGGTAGCGGCTCCTCCAAGTATTTTATCGGTTTTTCCGAAAGGTGTTTCTATGGCATCAAAGGCAACAGTTCCTACAACAAGTAAACTCATATTTGAAAATATTTTTTAAATTTTTGCACAAATATATTGCATATTTGGATAGAACATACTACTTTCGCACTCCTTTTTGAAAAAGGTCATTCTTCCTTAGCTCAGTTGGTTAGAGCATCTGACTGTTAATCAGAGGGTCGTAGGTTCAAGTCCTACAGGGAGAGCAAGTAATAACAAGGGTTTCAAGCTGTCATGGTTTGAAACCCTTTTTGTTTTTAAGCACTTTTGTGTTTCCTCCTATTTACTTATTATAAATAATCCATGCATATTCTTAAGTGTCTACCGAAATTATGCATTATATTCATCCAAGTGAGCAAACAAGCTGTGTCGGATTTATGGTTTTCCGAGCCATTTTCCTCTTCGTTGGCGCCAATATACTGTTCATTCCTTCCGAATTTCTATTCTACTGCTCAACATTTCGATTCGTTTGGGCCGCTGAAGAGTTCTACTGGGCTGCAAATCTATTCTACGG
>CAIWDF010000309.1 GCA_903911435.1 uncultured Bacteroidota bacterium | reverse complement strand
GCTGAAGATTTTATTGCTTCTTGTTCTGCAATCTTTTTTGCTTCATCAGTCGCATTTTTTATTGCATTTTCTCTTGTATCATGGATGGATTTAAACCCAAAAAAACCAACAATAGCGAAGACGGAACCTATTAAGGCAAATACAAGACGAAAATAATCATCGTTCCTCTTTTCTGCCTCTTCTATTTTTGCTTTTATGTCTTTTAATTCCACAATATCACTTTTAAGTGAATCCATTCTTAAATTAAACTCTTTTATAAATTTGCTATTTGTCGAAATTATTGTACTATCAATTTTTTTCAAATGAATTTCATTAAGTGAAAAACTAATTGAATTATTAAAGTGACTGTTTTCAGATTTATTAATGAATAAAAATAGTGTGTAAATCAAAAAACTAATAATCGCAACTAAAATTGCAAGTGCACAATAATTCAGAATTACACTAAAAATTCCTTTTCCTTTCATAGTTCAATTATTCCCGAATAAAACATATTTCTTCCACTCCAATTCCAATAAGTAATATCTTGTTCGATAAAAAGCCATTTAATACTCTTTAAAATTAGTTCTATTGGGTGTCCGCTATCAAATTTAATTGCTCTCATTTGTGCATCAGAAACATCCTCGCAACTATATATTTTTTCAATCAGAGCTTCTACTTTCTTATAATTTCTTGGATTTTTTTTCTTTTTACTTTTTAAGTCTTTTAAAATAGATTTATGACTTGGCATTGCAGTTCGTCTAATTGTTCCAAAATTAGTCTGCTCAACATTAACTTCAAAATCCATCCCTTTATTTAATCTTGCTGGACGTTTTAGATAAATTCTTCTACCATCAGTTAATGTTTCAACGTAATACAAATAGACGGAAGTTAATTCCCCTTTACCTGTCCCTGGTTTTTCTTTCAAAAATTCCTTAATAAGTTTTTCCCTAATAGTTTTTCTATTCTTAAAATGAATAGTTAGATTTTTTCTTTTTTGTGGCATATTACAACCCAATTACATTTAAAGGTATTTCGTTAAAATAATAATGACAACCAACTTGTTTTACATAATCCAATACATCGTTATATTCTGGTTTTTGAAACCAATCATTTAACACATAAATATACTCTACGTCTATATTAACAGGGGTTAGAAGTTTAATATATTGCTTTCTTTTAAAATCGCATGTTTGTAATTTTTCATCCACACTACCTGCAACATATCGAAATTTCATTTCAATAATAAAAAGTCTGTTACCTACTAATATTGCTTCATCAGGCAATAAACGTTTCGATATAAAATCGGAGTATTTTACGCCTTTCCCTTCTAGTAAGTTTTTGTACAATTTGTTTTTGGTAAACAGTTCCGCTACTTTCGCACCATCCTTAAAAACATTATCTCCCCTCACTTCATATCCGTCAAGTTTTTCAATAACAGTAGCAAGGTTAATACGTTCTTCAAAACGTAAACCTGTTTGTGTTAAATGTCCACCTTTGCCGCCTTTAATCATAACTCCAAAAGTTTAGAAACACTCATTTTAAAAACATCTGCAAACTTTTCAATATTTTTTAAAGATAAATTTCTTTCTCCCCGTTCAATCATTCCGATATAGGTTCGGTGAAACCCTGTCTTTTCTGCAAGCTCCTCCTGAGACCAATCTTTCGCATCACGAAGAGATCGTATTCTCTCACCAAATTTTATTAAAATATCTTTTTTCATTTTGAAGTTACAAAAGTGAACAAATGAATACAATATATCTACATACAATTAGTAGCATATTGAAATGTTTATTATCTTTGTGGCATAAAAATATTATTGCAAAACACTATGGAGTTAGAAAAACATGTGGAATCAATAACACCAGATACTGATTTGTTAACCTGCAGGAGTTATAAAATAAAGGTTTTGGTAGATGCCTTGAGACTTGTTTCACAAGATAAAGACATTGCAAAAGAAAAATTATTTATTCCCGATGAGTGTGAAAAATATGGATTTGTAGAAGGTTACCATGATGTTGGTGAGCTATTACATTTTCTAGCGGACATGTTGGAGGAATGATAAAGCCATTTTTCAAATCCACCGATAAAAACTTTTATCTCCTTCAAGGAGATTCGATGGAGGTATTGCCACAGTTCGAACATAAGTTTGATATGGTGTTTGCAGACCCTCCTTATTTTTTATCCAATGGAGGGTTATCCATACAAAGTGGAAAAATAGTAAGCGTAAACAAAGGCAAATGGGATAAATCAGAAGGTTTTGAATACATCAATAACTTCAACCGTCAATGGCTTTCGCTGGTAAGAGATAAAATGAAAGACAATGCCACTATTTGGATAAGTGGCACATTGCACAATATATTTTCCATTGGTCAGATATTAACAGAATTGGATTTTAAAATATTAAATGTAATAACATGGGAAAAGAATAATCCACCACCTAACTTTTCGTGTCGGTTTTTTACTCACTCCACAGAGCAAATAATATGGGCACGCAAAAAAGAAAAAGTGCCGCATTATTATAATTACCCATTGATGAAACAATTGAATGGTGATAAACAAATGAAAGATGTCTGGAAATTACCTGCCATTGCCCGTTGGGAAAAAAGCCAAGGCAAACACCCCACACAAAAACCCCTTTCGGTTTTAACCCGTTTGATATTGGCTTCCACACAACCCGGAGCATGGATATTAGATCCCTTTGCTGGCAGCAGTACCACAGGCATTGCCGCCAACCTAGCCAACAGAAGATTTTTGGGAATAGATAAAGAAGAAGAGTTTTTGTTCATGAGTAAAAACAGAAAGCTGGAAATAGAAAACGAAAAAACAGCACAGCTATACAGAGAAAAACTAAACGGCTTTAATGATAAAAAAGAACTCTCTTTGTTTTTGGCAGAAGAACCAAAAATAGAATACAAAAGCGAATTGAAGTTTTAATTTGGCCTAATGTTGTGTATTCCTAAATTGGTTAGAGTAAGGAAATTTAAATTAATTCCCAAAAACTATAGAATACCATAGTGCGGTTGTCAGTTGCCCTATTTCGCTTAATCCTAAAAATCAATCCCCGCACCGTATTCGTATATTCGTACAATTGGTATTTCGTAAAGCACTCGTTCATATTTCGTAAAGCACCCCAATCTAACAACCAACAACTAAAAACCAACATCCAAAATCTGCGCCTTTCCGTCTTTGCGGTAAAAAGTCTCAAATCTCATATCTCACATCTCAATTCTATTTAATTTTTTTTCTTTTTAAAATATTTTTTATTTTTGTATCGTATAATTAATACTTCAAAACAATGAAACCGGAAACCATCATCAATAGGTTCCCTCAGGACCTAGAAGAATTTCTGAATTACCTCATCACCACAGATGACGAGCAGAAGAATATCGATACCATTGGCTTTACTATCCATCCCATGGATAAAAATGGAAAACGAGATTATAGAGATGAAGTAAATAAAAAGGAAATAATCAACCAGCCTACCTACCTTAGATGGGATTGGACAGCAGACGAAAGCCTCCAATGGTCGGCCTTTCGTAACGAATACCAAGAGCTGTATAATAAATACAAAGCGAATCGGCAAGACAATGATGTGAAAAAACAATTAGAAGATTTTATCTCCTCTTGTGTGGCTTACGACCACCAACATCAGCTATTGCAGCGCGTAGCCAATTCGGGTTATGTGAATGTATACATGAAGGAGATGTTTCGTATTCGCCCTGATGTGTTGCAATACGAGACGCCTTTGCGAAGGATTAGTATTAATTATGAAGCGCAACAACCCTTAGATAAATTAGAAAAAGCCTACATCAAAAAATTATTAACGCTGCACGACCATACTTACCGAATGCTTCAACGCATTATTAAGTTTCGCGAGAATATGGTGGAGCTTCGGAAAATCTTTCCTAGCTTATGGGAACAAATGCCGGTTTTAAAAGACAAGGCGGACCTTGCTACGAATAAGGTTTTTCTTCCTTCTCCAAATTTTAAGGGTGCTATGCCTCAGGTGGTTTCGTATTATGTACCGTCTGCGGAGGAGAGTCAGCAACGTGCGGACGATTTTAATAAATCATTCATGTCGTTCTATCATCAAATTGCAGACATGTGTACGCAATGCGATCCTTTGTACAAGGAATCAACGTGGGTACTCGATATTTGCAATGAGGAAGACGATAAGTATACCCAGAAATTATTTGAAGAGGTAGATGATTTAAAAACTAAGGTAATGGAAAATTGGACTACTTCGCTCGATATGGGTTCGGTGTATGAAGATTATGATAATTTCTTGGGAGAAGGCTGGGCACAAGTAAAGGAAGAGAGTGATAAAGCTACAGAAGATTGGGAAAAACTTGTAGAAGAACAAACACTTTTAGTTGGCGTTTATTCCAATTTTTCAACCTTCTTGCAGGAATCATTTAATCCTTCGGAGGAGGAACCATCGGAAGTGGTTGACATCAACAACCTGCCGGGAGATAATGAAATGGATGAACTGCGTGCTGAAACCATCAATCGTTATAAATCCAACCTCGACAACAATACCAACACTTATTTTGATGTAGAGGATTGGCACATGATTCTGGATGATTTTAAAAACAAGTACGATGATAAAAATACTGAAATAGCTTTACAAACTGCCTTGTCGCAACATCCCGAACATCCTGTGTTGCTTACCCGTTTGGCACGACAAGTAGCCGACAAACTTGATTTTCAAAAAGCCCTTGAAATCATCAAACAGGTGGAACAGCAAGGCCCAGAGCAGCATCCTAATCTTCCTTATATAAAAGCGAATATTTATTTGGAGTTGAATGCTCCCGACCTCGCCATCCCAATCTATAAAAAACTAGCTGCACAAAAAGGGGAGGAACTGAAATGGTGGCGTACCAATTCGTACGACAACCTCATTGATATTTATGACCAGCAAAAAAACTATGAGGAATGCATACGTTTGATTAAAGAAACTTGGGCAGAACGTCCCGAAGAAGACCACCTTCCGGCCAATCTAGGCCTTTACTATTCAAATTTGAATAAGCAGGATGAAGCCGAAAAAGTGGTGAAAGATTATCTCGAAACGCATCCCAAAAGCTCATCTTGTTGGGAACGCCTCGGGCACATCTATGCCGAAACAAAACAATTTGATAAAGCCATCGATTCGTTTGACCATTTTTTTGTGATTGATAAAGAGGAAAACTATGAAGCCCTTTTTTACAAAGGAAAAGTACTAATGGAATTAGGAAAATACCAAGAAGCCATCAAGTGTTTCGAGTTATGTCTCTTGTATTTCAAATTAGAAAAAAAATATCACCTGCATGCAGCACAATGCTATAAAAAACTGAACATACAAAGTCAGGAACTGTATCATTACCGCAGAGCCTTGGCCATTGATCCTGAATCGAAGGAAGCACTGGATGCCTTGCAGATAACTAGTCAACTGCAATAAGCAGAGTATCTTCGCTCTGCCTTGGTGTCTTTGTTGCAAGCAATTCTTATTGCGAATGACGAATTAGAATTTAGTAAGTAGTCCCTAAGCTTCGGGATAGAATTTTTCTTTGTGTCTTTGTTGCAAGCAATTCTTATTGCGTATGACAAATTAGAATTTAGTACTTAGAATTTAGAATTTTTCTTTGTGCCTTTCCGTCTTCGCGGTAAAAACTCCAACAACTAACAACCAACAACCAAAATCTGCGTCTTTCCGTCTTCGCGGTAAAAAGTCTCAAATCTCATATCTCAAATCTTCCATCTCCCATCTAAATCATTATCTTTGTGAACTCGAAAACTAAAAAATATAACCATGTCGAAACAAGAAGAGTCAACATCATTGGCATCAATAAAAGTAACCGATTATATTAAAATAGTGCTCAACGACTACCGTATAGCCTGCGAAAGCCGCGAAGCCAGTTTGATGGGCCGCAGAGAAGTGCTCACTGGAAAAGCGAAGTTTGGGATATTTGGCGATGGAAAAGAAATACCTCAGTTGGCCATGGCCAAGGTATTTAAAGATGGCGATTTTAGGTCGGGCTATTACCGCGACCAAACGTTTATGTTTGCCATCGAGAACTTAAGTTTGCAAGAATGGTTTGCTGGCCTTTATGGTCATACCGATGCCGATGCCGAGCCCATGAGTGCAGGAAGACAGATGGGAGGACATTTTTCTACCCGAAGTTTAAATGCCGATGGAACATGGAAAAATCTTACCAAACAAAAAAATTCCTCCTCCGATATTTCGCCAACAGCATCGCAAATGCCTCGTTTGATAGGCTTGGCAATGGCTTCGAAGTATTATAAAAACAATGAAGAATTGCAAACCGAGAAGTTTCAGAAGTTTTCGAACAAAGGCAACGAAATAGCTTTTGGTACCATAGGCGATGCAAGTACTTCGGAAGGTTTGTTTTGGGAAGCAATCAATGCAGCAGGTGTAATGCAAATACCCATGTTGATTTCGGTTTGGGATGATGGACATGGAATATCGGTGCCTAAGAAATACCAAACCACCAAAGAAAGTATCTCGGAAATATTAAAAGGATTTCAGCGTGAGAATGGTGGCAATGGCTACGAGATTTTCAAAACCAAAGGTTGGGATTACGTACACCTTTGCGAGACCTATGAGAAAGCTGCCAAAGTGTGTCGAGAACAACATGTGCCCGTGCTAGTGCATGTAGAAGAGGTAACACAGCCACAAGGACATAGCACATCGGGTTCGCACGAACGTTATAAATCCAAAGAACGCCTTCAATGGGAGCTCGACTATGATGGAATAAAAATGATGCGCGAGTGGATACTCAAAAATAAATTGGCCAACGAGGAGCGATTGAAAGAGATAGAGGAAGAAGCCAAGAAAGCCGTGATAGCAGCAAAAACAGCGGCTTGGAACGCCTACCTTACTCCAATAAAAAATGAGTTGAAAGAAGTAAACGCTTTGATGGATGAGGTAGCAGCAAGTTCGGCACATGCAACAAAGATAGGGCAACTGAAAAATGAATTATACTCCATTTTAGAACCTAATAGAAAGGACGTAATAGTGGCTGCCAAAGCAGTATTGCGCTTGACACGTGCCGAAAACATAGCAGCGAAAGCAAAACTAGTACAATGGCTCAATGAGTCGAAACTAGCCAACCACGATAGATACAGTTCGTATTTGCACAGCGAATCGGAGTTTGGTGCCCTCAAGGTAAAACCTGTGAAACCGGAGTTCGAAGGCGAAGTGAAGATGGTAGATGGTAGAGAATTGCTTCGCGAAAACTTTGATGCCATACTCACTAAATATCCTGAGGTAATTATATTCGGTGAAGATTCGGGAAAGATAGGTGGAGTGAACCAAGGACTTGTGAGGCTACAAGCAAAGTATGGAGAAGTAAGGGTGTTCGACACCGGTATACGTGAGGCCACCATCATGGGACAAGCAATAGGTTTGGCACTGCGTGGTATGCGTCCAATAGCCGAAATTCAATACTTAGATTATTTGCTCTATGCATTGCAAATCATGAGTGACGACCTTGCAACACTTCAATACCGAACCAAAGGAGCTCAGAAAGCACCTGTGATAATTCGTACCAGAGGGCATCGCTTAGAAGGTATTTGGCACAGTGGTTCACCGCTAGGCGTTATCATTAATGCATTGCGAGGAATACATGTATGCGTACCCAGAAACCTTCAACAAGCATCGGGCTTTTACAATACCTTATTGTCGGCCGATGAGCCAGCATTGATTATTGAACCATTGAATGGGTATCGTATTAAAGAACAAATGCCGTCTAACATTGGCGAATACAAAATACCTTTAGGCTTGGTGGAAACCATTCATGAAGGAACAGATGTTACCTTGGTTACCTATGGTTCATGCTGCCGTGTGGCGCTCGAAGCGGTGAAACAACTTGCCGAAACAGATATATCCGTGGAGGTAATAGATGTTCAAACTTTGTTGCCATTCGATTTAACTCATCAAATTGTGGAGTCGTTAAAGAAAACAAATAGACTAGTGGTATTAGATGAAGATGTTCCGGGAGGAGCAAGTTCATTCATCATGCAACGCATCTTGGAAGAACAGAAAGGATACAAATACCTCGACTCCGAACCTACTACCATTACCGCTAAGGAGCACCGACCAGCTTATGGCACGGATGGAGATTATTTTTCAAAACCTTCGGCAGAAGATGTGTTTGATGTTATTTATGAATTGATGAGAGAAGATAATCCAGGAAAGTATCCAAGGATTTATTAATACAAATCGGTTTAAAACGAGAAGATATGAAAACAAAATTTTTATTTTTCTTCATTATTGCATTAGCAATACAAACGAAAGCGCAAACTACACCTTGGATAGCGCACGGTGCAACATGGTATTACACTTGGTGGTCAGGTGCAGGCGGTATAACAGGTAACGACAAAATAGAATATGTGAATGATACCATCATTCAAGGAAAGAACTGTCAGGAACTCAGACTAACCTCTTATCAATACGGTCTTACAGGGCCAGGAAGTCCCTTGACATTAATTTATACACAAACGAGTACGTATGGCTTTACCTATAGCAGTGGTGACACTGTTTTTTATTTGGTCGATTCTGCATTTAAGGTATTGTATAATTTCGCTGCAGTGGCGGGAGATAAATGGAACCTAGGAATAGATACAAATGTTTTTTTGTGTTCAAAATCAATTTTACTTGTTGATAGTACCTCGACTAAGATGATAGGAGGAAACCCTCATCGTATGATATATGTAACCGACTCAACCCATTCTAGTGTCGGGCTCCAAGGACAATTAACACGAACTCCTATTATTGAACACATTGGTTCCATGAATTATTTATTTCCTAATCCTAGAAATTGTAATTCATCAATTGCTGTTGATTTTTTTATTTATTCCTTTTCCTGCTTTAGTGATAGTTTAGAGACGTATTCACTCCCCGGGGTTGATTGCGAAAATCCCTATCATGTTGGAATAAATGAATTGACTTCCATTAAAGATGAAATACAATCTTACCCGAATCCTGCAGACGATGAGTTGTATATCCGTATTTCACGTGAAGATAATTTAGAAATAAAGATTACGGACGTGTTGGGAAATAAAATCATGGAGCAAAGTTCGGGAAGTAAACACCTCCTTCGAATGGATATGGCCAATTTACAATCTGGACTTTATTTTATTTCATTTGAGAATAAGCAGGGTGAAAAAACAATTCAAAAATTTATTAAGAAGTAATCTTTTTACTTCAATCATTATAAGGCTTCATCAGAAATGAAAACAACCGAATCGTCTTCTCACTATTCATCGCTCGAAAAAATGAGTGTGAAGGACTTGCTCTCTAATATCAACAACGAAGATAAAACAGTTCCAACTGCCATCGAAAAAGTAATTCCTAAGATTGAAAAATTTGTAAAGGTAATTGTGAAACAAATGAAACAAGGTGGTCGTTTGTTTTACATAGGTGCAGGCACAAGTGGACGATTAGGAATAGTAGATGCTAGCGAATGTCCACCCACTTATGGTGTTCCGCAAGGCATGGTGATAGGATTGATAGCAGGTGGTGACCGAGCCATACGCAAAGCAGTAGAGTTTGCTGAGGATGATAAAGCACAAGGTTGGAAAGATTTACTGGCACATAAAATCAATTCGAAAGATGTGGTCATAGGCATTGCTGCTTCGGGTGCTACACCATATGTGTTCGGAGCATTGAACGAATGTAATGCACGAGCAATTACTACGGGTTGTATTGTTTGTAACAAAGGAAGTTTAGTGGCCAAAGCGGCAAAACACAAAATAGAAATCGTAGTGGGACCAGAATTTGTAACAGGTAGCACACGAATGAAATCGGGAACAGCACAAAAATTAATCTTGAACATGATTTCAACATCTGTTATGATTAAGCTTGGCAGAGTGAAAGGAAATAAAATGGTCGACATGCAGCTGAGTAATAATAAACTGGTAGATAGAGGCACTAAGATGATAGCAGAAGAATTAAATGTTTCGTATCAAGATGCCAACAAAATGCTAAAGAAATACGGTAGTGTGCGAAAAGCCGTTGATGCGTTTCAAGGTTAATTGAATACCATCAGAACATATAGATAATTAGCAAATAGAAAACGATGCAAGACATAGAGCCTTACTTCAACTGGCGACATATATACGTTGCATCAGAAGATGAACGTTCTCCTTTTTTCGAACGAGAATACAGCGAGTTCGAATACACCAATGCCATCTATAATTATTTAATACATCCTCAATGGGACGATATTGATTCCCCAACATTATACATAAAAATACTTGCCGTTGATTACGAGGTAGGTTTCGCAATTATTGAATTGATTGGCGAATGGAACGATTGTATCAACAATGATATCATGACCTTGAAACGTGATATTATTGAACGAATCATGGAATATGGCGTGAATAAATTTATCTTAATAGGCGAGAATATTCTTAATTTTCATGCATCGGATGATTGTTATTACGAAGAATGGTTTGAAGAAGTGGAAGATGGTTGGATAGCGTTTTTGAATTTTCGTCAACATGTATTGGATGAGTTTCAATCGGCAAACATTGATTATTATATCGTATCAGGCGGTCAATTGAATGATGTGGCTTGGCGGACATCTACTCCTTATCAATTGTTCGAGAAAATACAACACCAAGTCATCAAACGTATAGGTTCATAATAATGAGAAAGGTTCATTTCATTTTGTTTTCCTTTTTGTCGTTTGCAATTACGAGTTGCTCACAAACCGAACCAACGAAGATTGATACTTTGGAGTTTCAAATGGGTTATCCAAAACTCAGAAACGATGCCTTGGAGCAATTAAAATCATATCCTCAACCAAGGTATCAACCACACAATGATTTTTTGAGGATGTACAATTGGATGAGTCCGTATTACGCAGGAGGAGCAGGGCAGGAGGGTGCTATCAATAGTATTGCAATTGAAAGAGGCGCCAAGATACAAGAAGAGTTGGCAGTAAACTGGAACTATTATTTGGTAATACCAAACCCAAGAATAGATTCGAAAGAAAACATGTTCAAAGACCCTAGCTCACCATTATCCTCGTTTGTAAATCTTGCCAATAGGCATCCAGAGCTTCCCTTGAGTGTAACTGTATTTTGGGGGCAAATGAATCCATATTACTTTGGTGCTTCTCGTTTACCCAATATACTCCGACAAGATTTGCCAGAACGGTATTACCTGAAAGAAGCTAGAATAAATAAAAAGTCGAGGGTGATTAGTTATGCAGCCCCTGATTCGTTATTCATAAAGGATGGAATGGTTCAGCAAAAACAACTATCACTACTCATAAAACATTTGACACGGCCAATTAATTTCATAAACGAAAATGGCGAAGAGCCTCCACGAGCTTATTCGGAGCAACTGCTTAAGAATGACTCCTTGTTGATTGATGATAAAAACAAATTGAAAATTGATAAATGGGATATCTACATAGCCACTAAGAAAAAGCATATGCGGCAATTGTATTCATCCCAATTTATGGATAAAATTCCAGAATTAAAAAATGCGTATTTTACCTTTTATAAAATCGAAGGAGGCCCAATTGATTGTTATGATTGGAATGCATCCAAAGCTACCAATAGTAGAATAAAAGGTAATTATTATTCAACCCCTGACTTCTATACCCGAACTCCCGATAATTGGAAGGCCTGGAAGGGTGCCTGGCACGGTTGGAAATGGATTAATGACGGAAGGAAAGTGGAGATAAAAGCAGGAGATAAATTTTTCTCCCCTTATGTGGCAGCTGGTTGGGCTTATAATCCAGAGGAAGACATGAGGCCAGCCCAATGGTTGGGTCTGTTGAAATGTTTGTCGGTGGTGGGTGCTGAATTTTATTATACCGGTTATTTTAATTTGGGTAAACCTGTTTCAAAACCTGAAAATTATATTTGGCAAGCAGCAATGCCTGCCTATGCTCAAGCTGTTACTACACATTTTGCTGATGTATTTAGGAATGGAAATGTAGTTTTTGATTCCAAGGGAAACCCTATCGTTACCTATCCAGTATCGGATAATGATGTGTTGGTAACCGTTCGGAAACATGATGCTAAACAGCAGTACATCATTGCCACTACAGTTCAACCTTCATCGAATAGACTAAAGTTCGCATTGGAGAAAAATGTAGAAGTAAAGATAGATGGTGAAACCTTTATCATCAAATCGAGAAGACAAGGAAGCGTTTACTTTTTAGATAAAACCACCAAACCCTATGTGTTCTATCAGCTTGATAGATGGCATCAATACGAACATCCATCGAGATGGAGAAAAGAATTGATTTACGAAGCGGAAGTAAAAGAGACATCATCTGCGAACTTGTTGATTGAATCGAGTTTCAAAATGGAGAATGATAAAATGGATTTTTCTTCATCCGAGGCTTTTGTTTCACTTCATAAACACGAATGGGTTGGTTATGCTGTTAGTTCGCGCGATGTGGAGCAATTGGGTAGCAATGTTCAGTTAATGATGTTTATCAAAAATGCTTCACCAGTTTCAGGTGAAATCAGAATCAACGATTACAAAAAGACATTTACAGCCGCAAAAAATGAGAATTGGAATTGGATAAAAATGGAGATTCCTAAAGAAGTGTTTTTAAAAGAGAAAACTTCGATATTGAAAATTGTTTCAAATTCAGAGAACTTAGAATTGGATAAATTAGTTATTTCGGATGCTAATTCGAAAGCTGTTTTTTCGGAATACTAGGAGTGAAGTGAATTAAGTATTTATTCCAAAACTGCTTTTTGAACCACTGTCCATGCTTGGGCTTTATCAGCAAATAAAACTTTCGTTTTCCCCCAAACCATTTTAAATAATTCGGAGTTTCTGTAATTTTGTAAGTCCGAATCATTGTTCCAATAACTATAGGTGAAATAAATATTCGGGGCATGAACATCCGATAGCAACTCAAGGTGAGTGCAACCTTCCATATTTCTGATTAGATGTTTTGAAGCATTGAAAACAGTTAGAAACTCCTCTACCTTTTCTTTTTCAAAGGTCATTTTAACGATGCGAATGATCATTCGAATTGAATAGTTATTTGGTCATTAATTTTTAAATAGAGTAAAGACGAAGCTTTCGCGGTGTTCAAGGCAATCTCTAGGTATCCAGACGAATTAAACAAAGCAATGATTTCCCCTTCTGGCACTTCGTTGTACGATTTACTTATTTTACCAATTTCATTGTTCTTCAAATCAATCTTAAAGGATCGTCCTTTACCTACTTGATTAAATAATGTTTGAGAGATATTCGTTACCACATTTTCGTACGTATCGACATAAATAGCCGTACCTCTTATCATATCACCTATAGAAGCTGCACGGAAAGGTATGCTTTGGAACAATTCAGTTTTAATGGTTCCAAGTTCTTCTAATGGTTTACCACTGATGAGGTGACAAGCTGCATTTACAAAAATGTCGCGAGTTGGAAATATAGAAGCATCTTCGGGCAATGCAATTATCTTATCAATATGGTTTTCTAGAAGTAAATAAAAAATACCATTGTCGCTACCAATAAAATAATGACCATCTGAATAAACTATTACATGCGGAGCTTGTTTGCTTTGCTCCGTTTTAACACCTATAATATGAACACTGCCTTTAGGGAAGTTCATATAGGCGTTTTTTAATACAAATGCTGTTTCGGGAATATTGTATTTTTCTATTTGATGGGAAATGTCAATAATAGTAGCCGTTGGTAATTGCTTAAGTATTGCTCCTTTTACAGAACTCACATAATGATCTTTTAACCCAAAATCGGTTGTGAGGGTAATGATTGACATTTGTTAGTAATTAATTATTTTTTTTAACGACTTGTTATCCATCTAGGATGGCAAAAATATGTTATTTTCGTGCATTAAATTTAAAAAAGTATAAAGTATTCATTCAAACTTGAAGGTTCAAAACTTGGTAGAAAGAAAGATAATTCTTGAAGATATTGCACCTATTGATTTATACGGTGTAAACGATTCGAAATTGGAGTTAATTAAAAAACGTTTTCCTCAATTAAAAATTGTGGGTAGAGGCGAAACAATTAAAGTCAGTGGGGAGGAGGAAGAGGTAAATCAAATGGAGATGATTGTGAACGTGCTCACGGCATATTACAATCGGTTTGGAAACCTTACGGAGAATGCTGTGGAACAAATATTAGGTGGTTCATCCAACCGAAAAGCTGGCCAAGACAAAGGTGCGGACGATACCAACGGAGATGATGTTTTGGTATTTGGCAACAGTGGTTTGGTAATAAAAGCGCGAACTGCTAACCAACGAAGAATGGTGGACAGCATTGCAAAAAATGATATGCTATTTGCTATCGGACCTGCTGGTACTGGTAAAACCTATACAGCTGTGGCTTTGGCGGTGAGGGCATTAAAGAATAAAGAAGTAAAAAAAATAATTCTCACTCGGCCAGCAGTGGAGGCAGGCGAAAATCTTGGTTTTTTACCAGGCGACCTCAAAGATAAATTAGATCCATATTTACAACCCTTGTACGATGCCTTAGGTGATATGATTGTTGCCGAAAAGCTTGCTTACTATATTGAAAACAGAGTAATACAAATTGCTCCGCTTGCTTTTATGCGTGGAAGAACACTGGACAATGCTTTTGTGATTTTAGATGAAGCACAAAACGCTACCGAAGCTCAATTGAAAATGTTTCTGACTCGAATGGGAACTTCCGCTAAATTTGTAATCACGGGCGATGTTACTCAAATAGATTTGCCAAAACATCAACCTTCGGGATTGCCACATGCACAACGTATATTAAAAAATGTTGAAGGCATTGACTTTATTGAATTAGATGGCACAGACGTGATACGCCACAAAATAGTGAAACGAATAATAGAACAATACGAGAATAAATAATATTGAATTTTTTTAGAAACCTATACTTATTAAACCAATGAATGCAATTACAGAAACCAAATTTAATTTTCCGAAACAAAAAAGTTTTTATAAAGGCAAAGTACGCGATGTGTACAATATCAATGACGAAATGCTAGTGATGGTCGTAAGCGACCGCATCTCCGCTTTCGATGTGGTGTTGCCAAAAGGAATTCCGTACAAAGGCCAAGTGTTAAATCAGATAGCTGCTAAGTTTCTACAAGCTACCAAAGACATTGTACCTAATTGGGTAGTGGCTGTTCCTGACCCAATGGTTACCGTTGGTTTGTTTTGCGAACCGTTTAAAGTGGAAATGGTGATTCGTGGTTATCTATCGGGTCATGCATGGCGCGAATACAAGGCTGGTAAACGCATGGTGTGCGGTGTTGCTATGCCCGACAACATGAAAGAGAATGATAAATTCCCTACACCCATCATCACCCCTACCACCAAAGCTTCCGTGGGGCATGATGAAGATATATCGAAAGAAGAAATCTTAAGACAAGGTATTGTTTCGGCCGATGTTTACGAAAAACTGGAGCAATATACGCGTGCTGTGTATCAAAGAGGAACTGAAATTGCCGATAAAATGGGATTGATTTTGGTAGATACCAAGTACGAATTTGGAAAAAAGGACAATACCATTTTCTTGATTGATGAAATACATACTCCCGATTCGTCACGATATTTTTATAAAGAAGGATACCAAGCCCGACAAGAAAAAGGAGAAGCTCAAAAACAATTGTCGAAAGAATTTGTGCGCGAATGGTTAATGGCAAATGGTTTTCAAGGAAAAGATGGACAGCAAGTGCCTGAAATGACGGATGAAATCATTGCTTCCATTTCAGAAAGATACATTGAATTGTACGAAAACATTGTTGGTGAGAAATTTCAAAAAGCCGATGCTACCAATGTTACCGACCGAGTAGAAAGTAACATCCGTGCTTTCTTAGATAAGTAGTCGTTTTAGTTTGAATTAGTCTCACTTGAGTTCGATTCGATTCAATTCGAGTTCGAATCGGTTTCATTCGAGTTCGAATTCGTTTCATTCGAGTTCGAATCGGTTTCATTCGAGTTCGAATCGGTTTCATTCGAGTTCGAATCGGTTTCATTCGAGTTCGAATTCGTTTCATTCGAGTTCGAATTCGTTTCATTCGAGTTCGAATCGGTTTCATTCGAGTTCGAATTGGATTCATTCGAGTTCGAATTTGTCTTACTCGAGTTCGAATCGGTTTC
>CAIWDF010000308.1 GCA_903911435.1 uncultured Bacteroidota bacterium | reverse complement strand
GCATGGAGGTGGGTGTGCACTGCTCATGACTTGTCCTGAAATAGGTTTACACTAAAAAAGTGTAACAAATGGAAAAAAGGACAAAAAAGAACATTCAAAAACAAGGGAAGTATTATTCGGAGACAGAGCGTCATTCAATCATACAGGAGATGCTTAAAAACGATTGGACCAAGCAATACACCTGGATGCTCTACACAGGGGAAGTTGAAGAAAGAGGACAACTGCTGCGATGGATGCGAAAACTGGGCTATGTTGGCAAAATTGAGCATAAACAATACGTATCAAAAAGAAGCAATCGTACATTTGAATTAAATTCTCCTACCATGTCAGATAAAAAGTCTACAGATATGGATCAAGATTCCTTTGAGACGATGCAACTTAAAAGCAGAATTGCAGAGTTGGAAAAGCAGTTAAAAGATGCTGAGATGAAAGCTATTGCTTATGCTACGATGGTAGACATTGCTGAGAAAGAATTCAATATTCCGATTAAAAAAAAGTTCAATACCAAACCATTAGGGAAATGAAAACCAATTTTTCACACATAGGGCTTGCCAGCTTATGTGGATGGTTTGGCGTAACCAGACAGGCATATTACCAAGAGGGCTGGAAAGAGCTGAATAGAAGCATTGAGACAGAAGTGCTGTTGAAGGAAGTGGAGCATATCCGTAAAGAACATAAGCGAATCGGTACACGAAAGCTATACGAGATGCTTGCGCCGATTATGATGGAGCATCAAATAAAAATGGGCAGAGATAAATTGTTTGACCTTCTTTCGGTTCATCACATGCTTATTCGCAGGAGAAGAAGAAACATACGTACAACATTTTCCAATCACTGGCTCAGGAAATATCCAAACCTCATCAGGGGTTTTATTCCTACAGCCCCCAATCAACTTTGGGTAAGTGATATTACTTACTGGAAAGTGAACAATGTTACGGTTTACATCACCTTTATAACGGATGCTTATTCGCATCGCATAGTCGGGTATAACCTTGCTGAATCACTGGAAGCAGTAGAAAGCATCAAGGCATTGCAAATGGCTCTCTCTGCCTTTGGGGCAGAGAGCCATTTGAATCTAATCCATCACAGTGACAGAGGACTTCAATATTGCAGTGCTGCTTATGTAAAAATATTGCTAGATGATGAGATTCAAATAAGCATGACAGAATCAGGGGATCCATTAGAGAATGCAGTTGCCGAAAGAATAAATGGGATTTTGAAAGAAGAATATTTAAATACACAGAAGCTCAAATCGGTAAAAGAAGCCATTGTTTATCTACACAAAGCCATCAAGCTTTACAACAGCGAACGGCCCCACATGAGCATCAGCAACTTCACACCAGATGAAGTGCATCATGCAAAGGAACCATTTGAAGTTAAACGAATGTGGAAAAATTATTATCCCAATAAAAAGGTAATAGTAAACTCATATCAGGACTAATGTTAAATTTGTAAATGAATAGCAGGATAAATAATAAAAAACTGTAAACTTTTTTCAGGACGAGTCAAACCAAAAAAGAAAAACACACCCACCCCACCAACCCTGAAACCCTGAAACCCTGAAACCTTTTTACCACTGAGGCACTGAGAACACAAAGAAACACTAAGAATATTAACTTGAACAACAGCGTC
>CAIWDF010000307.1 GCA_903911435.1 uncultured Bacteroidota bacterium | reverse complement strand
CTGAAAGAAGCAGGACTAAAGGAATACAACAAAGCCCAGAATGATAATTGGGAGTTTGTGGTGGATTTGAATAAAAAGGTGTTGGATTTTGTGGCTGCTTACCCAACTGAATTGGCAGCAGGACATATGCCTCTAGCATTTGGAGCTGATGTGCAAACTGGAAGTGATGATTTTGATACGGAGTATGCGAACTTTAAATTGTTGAGAGAAACTGGAGTGGCAACGAATGCTAAGTTAGATGCTAATAATATAGTGTATGCTGATATGAAAAATTTACAGGCTGATGCTCATATAGTGTTTAAAAAAGATAAGGCTGCTTTGAAGGAGTTTATGATAAAGGTGGTAAGGAGTATAGTATCGCCTCCGGGAAGTGCTAGTTTGGGATTGACGATACAGGCTGTGGGCACGAACTTGATGATAGCGGGTGCGAAGGTGACGATACAAAGCTTGACTGGTGTGGCGATGGTGAGCATTAGTGATGCAAATGGTGAGGTAGACTTTAAGAGCTTGGACCCTGATACTTATAAGGTGTTGATAGAAATAGTTGGTAAACCTAATATGAACTATACGAAAGAAGTGGATACGGGTGTGAATGCTAGAATGAAGGTGATGGTGCCGTAGAGAGATATGAGATTTGAGATGTGAGATATGAGATTTGAGATATGAGAAAAGCCCTGAGCAGCAATGTTCGGGGCTTTTTTTATCACCTCTCCCCTGCCCCTCTCCACAAGAGAGGGGGAGAAAGGTGACGATTGGGACTAGAGGGACGAAAAAACAACGGCACAATATAAAACAATAATTACCAATTAAAGCTTGTTGGTGAAAACACCAAGAAGGGCAAAAAAACCGTGGCTACCAGCTGACGCACGAACTCGCTCAAACAGCCACGGACTGTTTGCCGCCCTAAAGGGGTTTTGAGGATGGTGGGGAATTTGATTTACCACGGGTTAAAACCCGTGGCTACAAACATTACACCCCTGACGGGGCTGAAGCACCTCTCCCCCGGCCTCTCTCCACAAGAGAGGGGGAGATACGTGACGGTTGGGGTATTTTTAAGAGTATACTTAAAGGTTATTAGAAGAAATGCGGTGACTAACTGCGCCTGACCCGCGCGAAGTATCCTTTTTTTTATCCATTGCCCCGCAGGGATAAAAACAAATAAAAAAAAGATACCGTGTGAGGGCAGGTGGACAGGTGATGACGAAGAGGGCACTTGCTCGCCCAGATTAGTTGTTGGTTGTTGGTTGTTAGTTGTTAGTTGTTGGTTGTTGGAAGTGAGATATGGGTTGTTCGAAAAGGTGATTTTGGTCAGGTATAAAGGTGGGTGACAATACTGTGACAGCGGTAAAGCGAATAAGCATGAAGTTTGTGGTCGGAAATGAAAGTACTATGGAACGGATAAAATTAATAGCTTTTACACATAAGACCACTCCACTGAGTGAGATAGGGAAATTGCACATAGAGGAAACGGCTTGGCAAGACCGATTGAACTACTTGAAGGCGCAAGCTGGGGTGGACGAATTGTTATACCTATCGACTTGCAACCGTGTGGAGTTTGTGTTGGTGGGAAGCATGAGGTTGAACGCTGAGTTTTTGAGAAGATTTTTTTGGGCTTTTGATAGTAAATGGACTGAGGAAGATGTGGCTTGGGCGGTAACGAATGCAAAGGTGTATGAGGGTGACGAAGCGGTGGGTCATTTGTTCAGGGTGGCATCATCGGTAGATTCGCTAGTGGTGGGTGAGCGCGAAATAATAACCCAAGTGAGGACAGGATATGAAAAATGCAATGCCTTGGGCTTGTGTGGCGATGTGATACGGTTGGTGGTAAAAAAAACGATAGAAGTAGCCAAGGAAGTGTATACGCATACCAATATAGCGAAGAACCCGGTATCGGTGGTTTCGCTAGCTTACCGAAAGCTGAAGGAGCTGAATGTGAAAAAGGATGCACGCTTTATTATCATAGGTTCGGGGGTGACAAATACGACCATGGGCAAGTACTTGAAGAAACATGAGTTTGCTAACTTCACGGTGTTTAACCGCACGTTGGCAAATGCCGAAACACTGGCAAAGGAACTACATGGCAGAGCTTATGGAATAGAGGAGTTGAAAAACTACAAAGAGGGTTTCGACATCATAGTGACCTGCACGGGTGCTACCGGAAGTGTGATAAGTGCCGAATTGTACAAGAGTTTGGTGGGCGATGATAAATCGAGAAAGGTGGTGATTGACCTAGCCATACCCAACGATTTGGATGCTGAAATATTGAAAACCTATGATGTGAATTTGATAGCCATAAATAATTTGCAAGAGATAGCGAAAGAAAATTTGGAATCGAGAGAGATGGAATTGGAAGCATGCGATAGCATTGTGGAACGAAACCTGGTGGAATTTGGACAGGTGCTGAAAGCACGCAAAGTGGAACAAGCCATGAGCCATGTGCCAAAAAAGATAAAAGAAATACGCGAAGCAGCAAACGATGTATTTGCAAATGAATTGGCATCGTTGGATGCACAATCGAAAGAAGTGTTGGATAAAATACTTGGGTACATTGAAAAAAAATACATCAGTGTGCCAATGAAATTGGCTAAAGAAATATTGCTTGATGATGCACTAGCGAAATAATAAAAAAGATGAGCCCATAAGGGCTTTTCTTTTTTTAATACATTTGCAATCCTAAAACAAAACATGGAACGAAAAATAATAATTGGAAGCAGAGGTAGTGACTTGGCATTGTGGCAAGCAAACCATGTATTGAGAAAAGTACAGAAGCTTGGCTTGGATGCTGAACTAAAAATAATAACTACGCAAGGCGATGCGATACAAAACTTAAGTTTTGATAAGCTAGAGGGGAAAGGATTTTTTACCAAAGAGATTGAAGATGCATTGCTGAACAAAGAAATAGATTTGGCAGTACACTCGCATAAAGACTTACCTACCACATCGCCCGCGGGGCTTAAAATAGCTGCTGTGTCGGAACGCGAAGATGCAGCCGAACTGATAGTGATAAGAAGGGAATGTGTAGAGAATGGTCAGAAGTTTTCGATAAAACTAAATGGTGTAGTGGGCACCTCATCGGCACGAAGAAAATCGCAATTGCTTGCGTTTAGAAATGATGTGAGCATTGAAGATTTGCGAGGCAATGTACCTACCCGCATACAAAAACTAAGAGATAAAAAGTACGATGCCATTATGCTGGCAGCTGCCGGTGTGGAGCGTTTGCGAATAGACTTAAGCGAATTTAAAGTGGTGAGGGTAGACCCAAAAGAGTTTATCCCTTCGCCAGCGCAAGGTGTATTGGGTTTGCAAATACGCGAGGATGACCACGAATTGTTTGAGCAAATAAATAAGTTGAACTCGGAAAAGGTAGAAGACATCATAGGCATTGAACGAAAGGTTTTGAATCTGTTTGACGGAGGATGTCAATTGCCACTTGGTGTATACTGCATCAAAGAGGAAAACAAATTTAAAGTTTGGACATCAAAAGCAGAAGCATGGAATACCATGCCCAAACGATTGTACTTTGAATCGTTCAGCGATGCAGGTTTTGCCGAACGAATTGTGGATAAATTGAATTCGATAAAAGGGTGCTCGGTATTAATAACAAGAGACTTGAAAGACAATTCGTTTTTCAAAAACGTGTTGGAAGGCAATGGCTATAGTGTAAATGGAATTTCGTTTATAGAAATAAAAACCATTAGTTTTACCGAAGTCACTCCTACCGACTGGGTGTTTTTTGCAAGTGGAAATGCAGTTGACAATTTCTTCAAACAATCACCTGAACTAAAACCTAAAACCAAGTTTGGAGTGATTGGCAAATCGACAGAACTTGAATTGAAAAAGCATAATAGAAATGCTGCATTTGTAGGAAACATAAGTGATACAAAAGTGGTAGGCAAGAAATTCGCAAAGGCTGTGGGAGAAGAAACGGTACTATTTCCGCAAGCAAAAGGCGGGTTAAGAACCATTCAACAGCAATTTGCAGATGCTACCAAACTGCACGATTTGGTGGTTTACGAAACAGTGAAAAAAGAAAATGCAAGTATGCCAGAGGTGGACATTTTGGTGTTTACTAGTCCATCGAATGTGGAATCTTATTTCGAGAAAGGAATCATTAAAGAAAATCAGAAAGTAATAGCGATTGGAAAATCGACAGAGAAAAAGCTGAGAGAAAAAGGGGTAGAAAATTGTGTGCTTCCTATTTCGTTTGACGAGGCTGGCTTAGCTGAAGCTGTGTTTGGAATATAATTACTAGAATAATTTAGAAAAAAAGAATACTAACAAAAATAAAAGTTTACAAAAATGATACAAAGACCAAGAAGACTTAGAAAAAACCCAATCGTTCGCGAAATGGTTGCAGAAACAAGACTTTCGAAAGACATGTTTATCTATCCTTATTTTGTGGTAGATGGCACCAACATAGTTCATCCAATAGATGCAATGCCAGGAGTAAATCATTACTCGGTAGATGAGTTGTTGAAAGATGTTGAGAAAGGACTAAAATTGGGTATCAACAAAATATTATTGTTTGGAGTTGGAGAGCAAAAATCGGAAGATGCTAGCTCTTCTTACAGCACGAATTCGATAGTAGTGAAAGCTGTATCGGCTCTAAAAGCGAAGTTTGGAGACAGCCTATATGTAATCACTGATATCTGTGTATGTGCTTACACCACACATGGACATTGCGGAATAATACATGATGATTATGTACACAACGATTCATCAGTGGAGGTACTTGCTAAAATGGCTTTGGCTCATGCAAAAGCTGGAGCAGATATGGTGGCACCATCGGATATGATGGATGGACGGATATCGGCCATGCGCACGTTGCTCGATAAAAATGGATATGAGAACACAGCCATCATGTCGTATTCAATTAAATATGCATCGGCTTATTATGGTCCATTTCGCGAAGCAGCCGACTCAGCACCACAAAAAGGAGACAGGAAATCGTATCAGATGGATTATAGAAACGGAAACGAATCGATGACCGAAGGGATACTTGACGAAGCCGAAGGAGCAGATATTTTGATGGTGAAACCAGCATTGGCCTATATGGATGTAATTTTCAATTTGCGTCAAAACACATTGTTGCCAATAGCTTGTTATAATGTATCTGGAGAATATTCGATGGTGAAAGCTGCCGCTGCCAATGGATGGATAGATGAACAAAAAATAGTAATGGAAAACATGTATTCATTTGTTCGTGCAGGAGCTAATATCATCATTACCTACCACACCAAAGACATTTTTGAGAAAGGGTGGTTGTAAACCAGCTTTAAAGCAGGCAATTTTTTGTTAAACGTTTAAGTACTTTCAGTTGACATAGCCCAACGGGAAAGAGTAAAAAACAAGTAAACAAAGAATTAAGTTTTATATTCGATTCAAATACTTAAATTTGCAACCATGCGAATAAAAAAAGTATTTCAATTATCTCTATTCAGTGTTTTCATTACGTTACACTCATTAGCACAAACCGCTATTGAAAATAAAGTTTGGACACTTGAACAATGCATTGATTACGCATTAAAGAATAATATCTCCGTGAAACAATCGGAGTTAAACACCGAACTTTCTCAAATAAACTTAACGCAAAGTGAAGCGAATTTACTTCCTAATCTGAATGGGAACTTTTCGCATAATTATAATTTTGGAAGAACGGTAGACCGCTTTACCAACCAATTTGCTACACAACAGGTTCTTTCGCAAAACTTGTATTTAAGTAGCGACTTTAATTTATTCAGTGGATTACAGAATGTGAATACCATCAAGGAGAATAAATTTAATTACTTAGCAAGCAAATACGATGTTGATAAAATGAAAAACGATATTTCGCTTAGTATCGCTTCAGCTTATTTACAAATATTGTACAGCATCGAAGGGCTCGACAATGCCAAAAACCAAATGGGCATTACATCAGCACAAGTAGACAGAACAAAAAAATTGGTGGAAGCAGGTGCTGCCGCCAAAGGAACACTGCTTGATATCCAATCGCAATTGGCCACCGAAGAACTTAATGTAACAAGTGCACAGAACAATTTAGATATTTCTTACCTAAGTTTAGCTCAGTTGCTCAATATGCCATCGGCAGAAGGGTTTACTATTGTTAAACCAGAAATAGCAATTGCGAATGAAGCGCTCCTAACAGCAACACCTTCGCAAATTTACTCCACTGCAATCAGTAATTTGCCTGAAATAAAAAGTGCAGATTATAAAGTAAAAAGTGCAGAGAAGGCAATGGATGTGGCATTAGGAGGTCTGAGCCCACGATTAACATTTAGTGCATCTTATGGAACTGGGTATTCTGGAGCAAGTAAACAACTAGCCTCAACACCAACAATAACTGGTGCAGAACCAAATGGTGATTTTATTTATAACGGCACAACTCCTGTTCCCGTTTATACACCAAGCTATTCGAATTTGGAATATGAAACCATTCCATGGGCAGATCAGTACAAAAACAATGTGAACAAATCGTTCGGATTAAATTTATCAGTTCCAATCTTCAATCGTTTTCAAGTAAAATCGTCAATTGACAAAGCTCGAATTCAAAAGTTAAATGCTGACTATACGGTAGAATCGACTAAACTTCAGATACAAAAGAATATACAGCAGGCTTATGCTGATGCGAATGCTGCACTTAAAAAATATGCCTCAACACAAAAAGCCTTAGAGGCAATGCAGGAATCGTATAAATACACCGAACAAAAGTTTAATGTTGGTATGGTAAATACAACAGATTACAATACAGCAAAAAACAAGTTAACTACAACACAGAGCCAGTTATTACAGGCGAAATACGAATTTGTATTTAAAACAAAAGTACTTGACTTTTATCAAGGAAAACCATTGAAGTTTTAATTCACGTTATAAATAGACAGATGAAAAAAGTTATTTGGATAATCATTATTGGAGTGGTGATTCTTGTATCAGTTGTGATGCTAAAAAATTGTTCGGGTAGTAAAGCGCTGTCGGTAACTACCGAAAAAGCTCAGAAACGAAGCATAATAGAAACTGTATCGGCAAATGGTAAAATTCAACCCGAAGTAGAAGTGAAAATAAGTTCTGACGTTTCAGGGGAAATTGTTGAATTATACGTCAAAGAAGGGGATCAAGTAAAAAAGGGAGATTTGCTTTGCAAAATTAATCCTTTGATTTATGAATCTTCCTTGAACAGAATGCAAGCTACTCTGAATGGAGCAAAATCAAGTGTGGCTAACTCAAAGGCGAGAGCAGAACAAGTAAAGGCCAACTTTTCAAATCTTGAAGCAGCATATAATAGAAGCAAAAAACTCTTTGACCAAAATGCCATATCGCAATCGGACTTTGATGCAGCAAAAGCTGCCTATGAAGGAGCAAAAGCGGATGTAAAAGGAGCAGAAGATAATGTTGATGCCTCCGAATACAATGTAAAAAGCACAGAAGCCTCGCTAAAAGAAGCTTCTGATAATCTTGCAAAAACAAATATTTATTCACCTGTGAATGGAACAGTTTCGAAATTAAATAAAGAAAAAGGAGAGCGTGTGGTAGGTACAGCACAAATGGAAGGAACGGAAATAATGCGTCTTGCAAATTTGAAAGAAATGGAAGTGAGTGTAGATGTAAATGAAAATGATATTGTACGTGTCCATAATGGCGACACATCCCTTATTCAAGTGGATGCATACATGGATAGAAAATTCAAGGGCATTGTTACAGAGATTGCAAACTCAGCAAACACAACAGGTGTAACTGCAGAACAGGTGACGAACTTTACTGTTAAAATTAGAATTTTGCAAGAATCGTATTCTGACTTATTTAATGCCGACAAAACTAATGCTCCTTTCAGACCAGGAATGAGCGCAACCGTTGATGTGCAGACAAAGAAGGCTGACAATGTTGTCACTGTTCCTATTCAGGCAGTAACAACTCGTGCAGATAGTACACTGTTTAAAAAGAAAAATCCAACTAAAAAAGATGAGGAAGGACCTGATGGTATTGTCATTAAAGATGATAAAAACAAAAGCAATGACGAAACAAAGGAAACAATAAAAATTGATGAATGTGTGTTCTTGTTAGTTGACGGGAAGGCGAAAATGGTAAAAGTAAAAACCGGAATTCAGGACAACAACTATATTGAAATAAAGGAAGGAGTGAAGGATGGAGATGAACTTATTTCTGGACCTTACGGTGCTGTTTCGAAAGTATTAAAAGAAGGTAGCGAGGTAAAAAAAGTGGACAAATCGGAATTATTTACCGCTCCTAAAAAATAACTTGAAAGCAATCATTTGTTTTCAAGTTAAAGCATGGCATTAATCTTAAACCTCGAAACCGCCACTACCGTTTGTAGTGTAGCTCTTGCAAAAGACGGAAATCTTGTTTCGTTCAAGGAAATAGATGGCGATTATTCCCACGCTGAAAACCTTACAGAATTTATTAACGATGTATTCAATCAATCCGAATACGAACTTAATGAAGTGGATGCTATAGCTGTGAGCATGGGACCTGGTTCATATACAGGTCTACGAATTGGAGTTAGCGTGGCTAAAGGGATTTGTTATTCATTGGATAAGCCATTAATAGCAATCAACACGTTGAGTCATATTTCGTACTCTGTTTCTGCTGGTTTAAGAAACAACAAACCCAATCTACGTGATTCAAACATTCTTTTTTGCCCAATGCTTGATGCAAGAAGAATGGAAGTATATTGTGCCTTATTCGACATTGAAAACAATTGCATTATGCCAACTGCAGCAATTATTATTGATGAACTTTCTTTTGAGAAACAACTTGAAAAGAATTTAATCTATTTTTTCGGAAATGGAGCTCCAAAGTGTAAGCAATTCTTATCAAACAATCCAAATGCAATTTTCATTAATGATATTTGCGCTTCCGCTAAACACATGATTCCATTAACACAGGATGCATACCATAAGAGTAGTTTTGTTGATTTAGCCTATTTTGAACCTTTTTACTTAAAAGATTTTGTTGCTGGGAAGAAAAAAAAGGAAAACAATTTATCCAAAGAGTAAATTAAACACTTCCTCAATTTTCCCTACTAAAGTAATTTTGATATTGTAGGTTTTAAGGTCAAGACCTTTTTTGTTGTATTTGGAAATAAAAATGTGTTCGAAACCTAGCTTCTCTGCTTCAGAAATTCGTTGATCGATTCGATTTACGGGACGGATTTCCCCACTCAAACCAACTTCACCTGCAAAACATGTCTTCATAGAAATGGGCAAATCTTCATTGCTTGAAAGTACGGCACAGACTAAGGCCAAGTCAATCCCTGGATCTTCAACTTTAATACCGCCTGCTATATTTAAAAAAACATCTTTGATTCCTAATCTAAATCCACAACGCTTTTCAAGAACGGCTAATAGCATAGCTAATCTTCGGAGATCAAAACCAGTAGAAGAGCGCTGCGGTGTACCATAGGCTGCTGTACTAACTAATGCTTGAGTTTCGATGAGCATTGGTCGCAGCCCTTCCATTGTCGCAGCAATCGCTACACCACTAACCAATTCTTCTCTTGCGGTAATTAATATTTCGGAAGGATTACTCACTTCGCGTAATCCACTGCCTTGCATTTCGTAAATACCTAATTCATTTGTTGAACCAAAGCGATTTTTTGTGGTTCGTAATAATCTATATACATGATTTCTGTCTCCTTCGAATTGCAGAACGGTATCGACCATATGCTCTAAAACTTTAGGGCCAGCGAGGCTTCCGTCTTTTGTGATATGACCAATAAGGAATACTGCCGTGCTACTTTCTTTAGCGTACCTCATCAGTTCGGAGGTGCATTCTCTAATTTGAGAAACGCTTCCAGGAGATGATTCAATATGAGCTGAATGTAGAGTTTGTATAGAATCAACAATTAAAAAATTGGGTTGAAGGATTTCGATTTGTTTGAAAATATTTTGTGTTGATGTTTCGGTTAAGATATAACAGTTTGGATTATTTAATCCAATCCGTTCTGCCCGCATACGTATTTGTTGTTCACTCTCCTCTCCTGATACATAAAGCACTTTAAGGTTTTTCAAATTTAAAGCCACTTGAAGCATTAATGTAGACTTTCCTATTCCTGGTTCACCACCAAATAATATAAGCGATCCAGGAACCAATCCTCCACCCAATACCCTTGAAAGCTCTTTGTCGTAAACAGGAATTCGATGATGCTCAGAAAGATTAATCTCACTTATCAAAAGAGGCTTTGCAGCACGTTGTGAAGTAGTACTAGCTATTCCAGGTGTTCTATCCTCATCACCTTTAGTAACAACTTCTTCTACGTAGGTATTCCATTCGTTACAGGAAGGGCATTTTCCAATCCACTTTCCTGATTGCGCACCACAATTTTGACAGAAAAATGTAGTTCTTGTCTTTGCCATAAGTTTTATATTACTTTCCTTTTTTAGGAAGAATCAAATTACTGCGTTCTTATTTTTTGTTCGATTGCAGAAGTAGAGAAGCCTTGTAGGAAAGGAAGTGTTTTTACAAGCCCTTTGTGTGATCGGACAAAATCGGAACCTACGATGAATTTCTTATGAGTTGGGTCGGTTTCATCAGCATCATAATCTGCACCTTTCACAAGGATATCAGGATTCACGAATTCAATTACGTTTTGAGGAGTAGTTTCATCAAATAAAACAACTGCACTAACAAAATGTAACGATGCGATTATTTTTGCTCTTGAAACTTCATCTTGAAGTGGGCGAGAATTACCTTTACCTAATTTTTTTACACTCGCATCACTATTAAGTCCAACAATTAATTCATCACCAAGATCACTTGCGTTTGCAAGATAATCTATATGACCCAAATGAAGAATGTCGAAACATCCATTAGTGAAAACAAGTTTGTGGCCTTTGAATCGCCACACTTCTAATAATTTCTCTAGTGTTTCACGTGGATATATCTTCGATTGAATTATTTCTAAAGCAGGGCGTTTATGAATATATGGAACCATTTTAAAAGATTTTGATTATTAAATGCTGACGAATTGTTGCGAATTTACGAATCTAAACGTTATGATGATTCATTAAATCAAATTATATGAGGCCTTCTATAATAAAAACAGAAAGAAGTGAAACAAATTAATGTCCTTTCTCTTTATTTAGTATAGCCAACAATACGAGTGAGAGCAGACCTAAGAAAAGAATCAGAACAAATTGGGTTGTCCAAACGGCCCAAGCAAACGCAAACGCAACTGTTGCTGAAATTAAATAAACAGAGGTGAGAATCTGAATGACAATGGCTTGATATGCTCCGGTTCCTCCAGGCACAGCAATAATACCTACACTTCCAAAAACAACAATCACTATGGCTACACTAAAGGCTAGTTGAGATGTTTCACCGAAAGCGAAGAAGCAAACATAAACCTGAAGTATATACATTGTCCAAATAGCAATTGTGTGGAAAACGAACAATCCAGGTTTTTCAACCTTCGCAACACTTTTTAGACCATCCCAGATACCTTTAACTAAGTTCGAAACTTTTCCAGATATAAGATTTCTAATTTTTGCTCTGAAGTAATACAATAGCGTGATAAATAATATAAAAAATGTTCCAAGACAAATTAAGAAAATCTGCTTCTGCATTAACACATGAATTTTATCTGCAAAAGAGGTAAATATTAGTTCGTTTGCTATTCCTGAAATTCTTTTAAACTCCAATGCTAAGGTGGTAAAAAAGATGATTATTAAGCAAACTAAGTCTAAAGCCCTTTCGGTGACAACAGTACCAAAAGCCTCTGTAAAAGGAACCTTTTCATATTTAGTAAGTATTCCACAACGAGTTACCTCTCCTAATCTGGGGAGGGCGAAATTAGCTAAGTAACCAACCATTACAGCAAAAAAAGTATTTGAAATTTTTACTTGATGGCCAAGAGGTTTCAATAACATTCGCCATCTTATCGCTCTAAAAACATGGCTTAGCCCAGTTACAACTAAGGATACGACTATCCAAAAATAATTAGCTTGTTTGATAGCGAGTTTAATATTCGATATTTCTTCTTCCGTTTTATTATGAACGGCAAGCCAAATCAACAAAATTCCAATACTTAGAAAAAAAAAGAATTTTAAAATATTAGTTATTTGCTTTTTCAAATTTTAGCGAAGTTTATTCGATTTGCTATCAGGGAAGACAACTGATGGTCGGAATTTTTTTGCCTCTTCAAAATCCATTGAGGCATAAGAAACAATGATAATTTGGTGATCAACTTGAATTTTTAAAGATGCAGGACCATTTAAACATATCACTCCTGACCCTCTTTCTCCTTTAATAACATAAGTACTTAAGCGTTCTCCGTTATTGTAATTAAATACATCTACTTTTTCATTTTCAATTAAGTTAGCTGCATCCATTAAGTCTTCGTCAATAGTGACACTACCAATGTAATCCAAATCAGCTTGAGTTACAGTTACTCGGTGTATTTTCGATTTTAATACTTCTATTCTCATAAGGACTGCAAAACTAGTGAATTTATTTTGAACATCAGATTTGAAACAATTTCTATTAATATTATTTCACTAAAATGATAAACCCTTGCAATTTTGTTTTGCAAGGGTTTAACTGTTTTTGAGTGGTACCCACTGTACTACGATTAATTCCTGCTTTTACTTTCAGTTCTTCAAAAACACTACTAAATATTGATATTTATAGATATTTTAACTGAGGGCAAAGGTAATAAAAAGTATTTAAATGCAAAATTTGTTTTAACTATGTTTTAACCAACCCATATTTAGCTTATTTTTGTATCCAAATTAATCAATATGACTAGTATAAAAATAAAGCCAGTTTTATTTATTGGCAAAAAGTATTCTGACAACAAATCACCAATATTTATTAGGCTTACCTTAAATAGAAAAGTTGTTTATTTAAGTGTAGGGAAGTCTGCAAAGCCTGAAAATTGGGATTCTGAAAATAATAATGTCTATGAAAAGGCACCAAAAATTACACCTCAGCATAAAGCTAAGCTATCTGAAAAAGAATATTTAAGACTAAAGGATAAATATAAAAGAGCTGAGGTGCTCAAGGATGCCATAAAAATCAACTCAGACATCGATTCGAAGATAAAAGAGGTAGAAGGCAAGGAAAAAGAATTAGAAGTCTTAAAGAAGCCAATTACTTTAAAAATCATCAAAGATGAAATTGATTCAAAAGGGAAAGTAAATCATAATAGCTTTATTCTTTATGCTACCAATGTCGCAAATGATTTTCTAGATATGGGTAATATTAGTTCATATAAAAGTTGTGTTTCTGTTATTAAGAAGCTTAAAGACTTCAGGAAAGGAAAGGATATTTTATTTGAAGATATGGATAATGATTTATTGAAAGCTTTTGAGAAATACCTTAATAATGAAGTGAAGAACAAGGCAAATACTATTAATAAGAACTTTAGAATAATAAGGTCTATTTTATACAAAGCAATCAAGGAAGAAAAAAAGAACTATTTTGAACAATCAAAAAATCCATTCTTCACATACTCTATAAAGAAACTTGAGCCTTCTAATAAAGCTGGGCTTTCTATCGAAGAACTTAAAAAAATCATTAATTTAGATTTATCTAATAAGGAAAGCTTAATAGATGCTAGAAATTACTTTCTGTTTTGCTTTTATAACTCAGGTATGAGAATAAAGGATTTGTTATTGCTGAGGTGGAAGAATATTGATAATGGAAGGCTAACTTATAACACTAGCAAATCAAATTATACAAAGGAAATGGATTTAAAATTAAGACCTGAAGCAAATGATATACTAAGCAAATACAGACTAAAGGAGGTTCTCCCTAATGATTTTATATTCCCAATACTTGATAATAATATTAAGATGGATGATAAACTTAATCTTCATAATCAAGTTGGCTCAAAGACTGCTCTTATAAATAAAGACCTAAAGAAAATAAAAAAATTAGCAGAAATAAATAAGCCATTAAGTACACATATTTCAAGACACTCATTCGGGAATATTGCAAGGAAAAGTGAAGCTAGTATTATTGATATATCAAGGGCTTTAGGGCACTCCTCCATAAAAATAACAGAAACATATTTACAGAATCTTGATAAAGAAAGTCAAGATAAGACACTAGATAAAATTTATAAATTTTAGGAAGCCCATGCTATTAGTGCAGTGTATGCTAGTTTCAAATTTTAATGTTTAAAACTCGAAGTAAAATGTTTACAACTGGAAGTAAAATATTCACAAAATAATTTAAGACAAGACACTAGATAAAATTTACAGTAAACTTTAGCAAACCCATACTATTATTGAAGTGTATGAGTTTTGAACAGTATTGTCTATAACTAATCGTAATAATTCCGAAAAAATAAACAGCTCAATCACTATTGTCCCGACCTTTGCAGTAATTTAAAAGCAAAGGTATGCAACAAGACAATGAAATCATGGCTTTATTGCCACAAAAGGAACTCGGAAAGATAAAATCTGACCTTGAGTTAATCAAATCAAAATTAGATTCTTTAAATCAAGAATCATTTTCAGAACAATTTATTGAATCTAAGAGGGTGCCTAAACTCTTAGGTGTATGTCCTAGGACATGGCAAGGTTATAGGGACAATAAAGAAATTCCTTTTATTCAATTTGGCTCAAAAATTTGGGTGAAGAGAATTGATTTGGAGGCTTTCTTAAATAAGTATTATATAACTAAATAAATTAAGAAGATGGAAAAGATTGATGTAGAATCAAGGTATTCAAGCCTTACCTATGAATTAAAAGAAGGCACAAAGACAAGTTACTACTATAAAGAAGGTGAAAAGAATATTCTTCCCAATAGAATAAGTATATGCGATATAAAGGTGAACAATACTTTAAAACTAGGATTGAAAGCTAACTATACAAAGACTGAAGAGGGCAAGTATAAAGGGCTTAATAAAGACAACTCAATTTCTACTTCTATCTTCCCAATAGATATAAAGTATAATTTTCAAGGTTATGGAATACTTGATGAAAGGTATAGGATATATGATTTACTTGTCTTTGAGAAGAATGATGACAAGTTAAAAATTCACTTATTTGAAAGTTTGGGAAGACCTGAATACAAGGAAGCTGTTATTAAGTTTTTGAGGATGCTCAATAATGTATAATGCCCCAGTTGTAGCTGAGGCACTAAACAATAGAAAATGAATTATGATTATGTAGAACTTTCAAAATTCGTAAGCAAAGATAAGGTTTATCTTGATGACTTGAAGCATATTTCTAGTAATATTTATGGCTGGGAAAACTATTCTATGACATATAATAATACTGAAGTAAAGATAAGCCACAATTCGAACTCTAATGAACTTAAAGTTTGTGGAAGCCTTCCCTACTTTGTAGAAGGTCAAAATTTCAGCAATGATATGACTAAAATAAAGGAATCTATTTATATTATTTCGGACACAATAGATACAAATCTATTTGAAGCAAATGTTACTCATTTTGAAGCTGGAATTACTTTTGAATCCCCTTATACTCCTATTGATGTTTTTAATAGTCATTATTCCATTAAAGGAATGAATACAGAAACCTATGGAAAGACTGGAAAGGTTTATAAAGATAGTATAAAGGAAATAAAACTTTATTATGCT
>CAIWDF010000306.1 GCA_903911435.1 uncultured Bacteroidota bacterium | reverse complement strand
TAATCGTAATTGTTAGCGTACTTATTATTGTTCACTACCGAATTGAAATGAAATACTGATTCGAAAAGAGTATCGAAAACATACGATTTCGGAACAAATAATTTTGAAACATTTCTACACCCTAATCCAAAATAGAAGAACACATCGTTTGCAAGCAATTTGAGTTCATCGGTTGATTCATTACCTGTGAAAACGGCAACTGAGTTTCGGTTTTTACGAATGATGTGAGGGTATTTCCCAAAGTAATATTCGAAATAGCGAGCAGAGTTGTTGCTACCTGTGGCTATAACCGCATCCATGCCTTTTAATTGTCCTTCAGTGAATTCAATGTAATCGTTAAATTCTGGTTCAATAGCAATTAAAATTTTGGCAACGAATGGTAATAGGTACTTATCGTCAGAAGAAAGTTTACCGATGAATTTATTGCCCGACATCAACACACAGAGCATGTCGTGAAAGCCAACCATGGGAATGTTTCCGGCCATGATTACTGCAACTTGTTTTTCTTTTTTATCGGTTGATATTTGATTGATATAATGAGAAACCCATTCCACCAAATCGTTTTCATTTAGACTTTTTGCAATAGCTTCTATCGCATTTCGAACGTTTACTTCAACAAACCAAGGATTGTAGATATGTACTTTTTTGATGAGTTCGTCAAATTCATCCGAAAGAATAGGGTCTAAACCACTTGTCAACTCTCTATTTCCTTGATTTTTGAATTGATTTAGGAACTTTCCAAGAATTACAAATGAATTTATTCTTTTGTTTATTTTCATTTTATGTATATTTGCACAATAAATTTTTACAAAATTACTAAAACAAATAACTTTTATGGCAATTAAAATAACTGATGAGTGCATTAATTGTGGGGCTTGTGAACCTGAATGTCCTAATAATGCAATTTATGAAGGCGGAAACGAATGGCGTTTTGCTGATGGAACAACTGTGAGTGGAAGCTTTACAGGAAAAAGCGGCTTGTCTGCTGATGCAAATGATGCACAAGAAGCAGTATCAATGGATTTGTACTATATCGTTTCTGATAAATGTACAGAGTGTGTTGGCTTTCATGACGAACCTCAATGTGCTGCGGTTTGTCCAGTAGATTGCTGTGTGGATGATGAAAATTGGCGCGAAAGTAAAGAAGATCTTTTAGCTAAAAAAGAAACATTACACGCTTAATTATTATTAATACTATTCTGAAACGCCATTCTTCATTGCTAGAATGGCGTTTTTGTTTTTCTATGAAAAAAGGAATCTTGTTTTTTTTTCTTCTTTCTTCTTTTGCTAGTGTCGCTCAGTCGAATGCTGACAATGCAGTTTCGTTTGATGTTTTCCAAGATTCATTAAAAACAATTTGCTACAAACTGTATCATGCAAAGAAGGATGCAGACAAAGAAAAATACAATGCTCAATTGCTTACCACCTTTGAAACGGCTTTAAATAAGCCCAATTCGTACGAGTATAGTTTCGATTCGTTAAGTACTTTGAAATACATTAGCGTATTAATGTCGCCAGACAAAAGGTTTAGAATCTTTAGCTGGAATGTGCCCCAAAATGATGGTACGCAAGAATACTTTGGTTACATTCAAGAGGATTATGAGCAAGTTATAAAAAGAGGATTATTCAAAAAGCAACGGAAAGAAATGATGCAACTTTATCCACTAATTGATAAATCTGCTGAGATAAAAAATCCAGAGAACGCCATCACCGACAATAAAAAATGGTTTGGAGTGCTTTATTATAAAATCATTCCGAAGAAAACCAAAACAAAAACCTATTACACGTTGTTGGCTTGGGATGGTAATGATAATCTTTCGTGTAAAAAGATTATTGATGTGTTGACCTTTGATAACAATGGAACGCCAAGGTTTGGTGCAGATATTTTTAACATGCAAAAAAAATATCCGAAACGAGTTATCTTTGAATATTCGGCTAAATGCTCCATGTCGTTAAGATATAGCTACAAAAAAGATTCGATTGTTTTCGACCATTTAGCACCCAACACACCACAACTGGAAGGGCAATTTCAATACTATTGCAACGATGGAAGCTACGATGGATTTGGTTTCAAAAAAGGAAAATGGAATTATGGACTTTATATAAATGCAATAAACGAGAGAGATGAAAAAGATAAACTTTATATCGACCCACGAATAGAGCGCTCGGGAAAGGAAAGCAGAACATTGAAACAAGAACGTAAAAACAAAAAAAAGAAAAAGTAGTTTTTGTATTTATTCTAATGCTTGTATCGCTCAACGGAGTTTTATTCTTCGGTGAAACGGATGGTGTATTTAAAATGATTAATTTTGACAATCGAAATTTAAATAACTAATAAAAATTATAGATTAATACGTATGACAAAAGTTCACAATTTTAGCGCAGGTCCTGGAATATTACCTGCTGAAGTATTGAAACAAGCTGCAGATGCTTGTATCAATTTTGATAATTTAAATCTTTCGTTGCTCGAAATTTCGCACCGTAGCAAGAACTTTGAAAAAGTGATGGATGATTCGCGCCAATTGGCGAAAGATTTATTGGGGCTTAATGACAATTATAAAGTACTGTTTTTGGGTGGAGGAGCTAGTTTGCAATTTGCAATGGTTCCTTACAATTTGTTGCGCACCGAGGGTACTGCCGGATATATCAATACAGGTGTTTGGGCTAGTAAGGCGATTAAAGAAGCTAAGATGATTGGAAATACCACAGTAGTAGCTTCTTCGGAAGATAAAAAGTTTTCGTACATACCTAAAGGGTATGAAATACCGAACACGCTTGATTACTTGCACATCACCTCTAACAATACCATCTACGGAACACAAATAAAAAGTTTCCCGAAAACATCGGTACCAATGGTATGCGACATGAGTAGCGATATTTTTAGTAGAGTGGTGGATGGTAACGATTTCGCATTGATATACGCTGGAGCTCAGAAAAACATGGGACCTGCTGGAACTACCATGGTGGCTGTGGATGAACGTGTGCTTGGTAAAACAGGACGAAAAATGCTATCGATGTTGGATTATCAAGTGCAAATAAAAGGTGGAAGTATGTATAACACGCCTCCGGTTTTTCCTATCTACGTTTCGATGTTGACCATGCAATGGCTCAAAAACAATGGGGGAGTAGCTTGGATTGAAAAAATAAACCAACAAAAAGCCGATACCTTGTACAAGGAAATTGATAGAAATACCCTGTTTGTGGGCACCACAGCTGTGGAAGACCGCTCGAACATGAACGTGACCTTCATCATGCACAAACCTGAACTAGAACCAGAGTTTGATAAACTTACCAAAGAAGCCAATTTAAGTGGATTGCGTGGACATCGTGATGTGGGTGGATATCGTGCATCGTTGTACAATGCGCTTCCTTTAGAAAGTGTGAATGCTTTGGTGGAAGTGATGCAGGCTTTTGAGAAAAAATTTGCTTAGTAGAAATAGCTGATAAATAATTTTGCCCTTGTTGGTGTGTTCACTAACAAGGGCAAAATTTATTATTTTTTATTCAATGCGTTTTGTTGGTGAAAAAACACCAACAAAGCCACGAGTGAGGACACTTGCGCCAGCGGGGTTCATCGTCTGCCAGTTGCACTTTTGTTTGGTCTTTTTTTATTCATAAATTCAAGATAGTCTTGTTTGTCTTTCCAAATACATTCTTGTTCTTTTAACCAACAATCAGAACTAGGAATAGCTTCTGATGGTATAAATTTATACGGATTTTCGTCTTTGATTGAGTTGGAATAAAATTGTTCTGTATATATTTTCTTATCTGATTCTGACATATACATTGGTTTAACATAAATCAGTTTAAGTGTTGTTTTATCAATTATTTTAAAATGCCTTTCACACCCATTCCAACTGTCGTTGATATTAAAATGAAAACAAGGATGTATAGTTTGAATTCGTATGGTATCCCCTTTCACTACATAAGTACCCCACATTCCGTATAAATACTTAGAATCGCTCGTGTCTTTTGCCAAATTTGTTAGAAAAGCGGATAAATTAGGGTAACTTGTCAAATGAGAAGCAAACATATTGTATAATACAATACCATCATCAAAGAATAAACAATTCATATGCGATGTATCGGTCGTGTATTCCCATTCATTTCCCAAAAAACCTTTAGGGTTTCTATGGGTTTCTATTTCAATTTCTGTATAATAACCATTAATATTAATCAATGTATCTAAACCTGTTTTAACAGGCTTGTAGAGATATGTAAAATTCTTTTGTAAATAACTCGGCATTTGATATCCCGTCATTTGATATTTTGAGCATCCACTAATTAAGTAAATCATAAAAAGTATCAACGCTTTTTTTAAGAGAGAACTTATCATATTATACTTTTATGCTAATTACTGTTTTGTTGGTTCGTTTTGCCTACTCTGTTCGGTTTTCGGCTACCCCGTTCGTTACGTGCGGTTCTCACAATTGCTACTAAAACATATTATATACGCAACAAAATTAAAAAAACGCATTGCGTTAATCCAACTTTTCCTCATCCATCCCCCCCCCAAAAACACATCTTATATATAAGTATGGTTTTACGAATGGCAGGACCCTATATCAAACTCCTTAATAGTTCTATTTCATTCAACTTACCCT
>CAIWDF010000305.1 GCA_903911435.1 uncultured Bacteroidota bacterium | reverse complement strand
TTGCTCTATCCAGCTGAGCTATGGGATCAAAACAAAAAAAGCCAATTAACCAATCTGTAAACTTATTCTCGTGAAAAGAACAAATAACGAATTAACTAATTAGCTAATTATGATGTCGGGGCGGCAAGATTCGAACTTGCGACCTCCTGGTCCCAAACCAGGCGCGATGACCGGACTACGCTACGCCCCGAACTGTACTACTTATCTAAAGAACTTTCTAAAACGGGTGCAAATGTACTATTATTTTTCACCTGCCAAACACAATTATTAAAAATACTCAAAAATAAATTATGTTCTAAATCTGGCGGAGAGAGAGGGATTCGAACCCTCGGTACCGGTTTCCCAGTACGACAGTTTAGCAAACTGTTCCTTTCGGCCACTCAGGCATCTCTCCAATTATCCCCTTTTTTAGGGAGTGCAAATGTAGAAAAAGATTTAATATCTCAGAATATATTGATAAAGTTTCTTGATTTTTTGAAAAAAAATCCTGTTTCTGAAAAACCCTCTCTTCGTCTACTCAAACCAATATAGGTTAAAAGCGCTAATAATTAAGGACTTCATTTTTTTACTTACTTTTGTGTCCAATTTAAACCAAAATGAAAAACTTAATCAACTCCGTCTACCTCAGCGAAGACAAAAAGAAAGAAATAAGGGATGCTTTTAACTCAGCGCAGCCTTGCAAACACATTGCTTTGCCCAACTTTTTACTACCCGATGTAGCCGATACCCTTTATGAACATTTTCCGAAATTGGATACCCTGAACGTAAAACGCAAAAGTATTAACGAAAACAAATCGGAAGAATACCATCTCGATAGGTATCATCCACAATTTAATGAGTTACGCAACTTCCTAAACTCTCCTGAAATGTATAAATGGATGAGCGATGTTACAGGTATTGAAGGAATGAGTTCTACTTACGATTCTTTGGGCTCAGGTATTCATCAAGGAGGTCCTGGTAGTTTTGTTGATGTTCATGTGGATATAAACATGAATCCTGCTGCTAAACTGCACCGAAGAGTCAACTTGTTGATTTATCTGAATAAACATTGGAAAGATGAGTATGGTGGAGCTTTGGAATTTTGGGACAAGGATGTAAAAAATTGTATGTCGAAGGTAATGCCATATTTCAATCAGGCGGCAATCATGGTTACTGACGAGACCTCGTATCATGGTTATGCAAAAATAAACATCCCCGAAAACGAAAGTCGTAAATCGTTCTATTGTTATTATTACACACCTGCTTCAAAAGATTTTGTGTATCGCGATTCGCGCTTTAAATCTCGTCCTGACGAAAGTATGGCAAAGACTGCGATTACGGAAGTGAAAGAAACTTTGAAAATAAACATTAAAAAATTTCTGAAAAAGATTGGAGTGAAGTCGCTCGACTTTCAAGATAAAAACAAAAAATAAGTTGGTATCATTTACACCTATATTGAAATGGAATTAAAAGATAAGGTCATCTGGATAACAGGCGCTTCGTCAGGTATTGGTGAAGCATTGGCATATCAATGTGCCGAAGAAGGTGCTAAAGTAATACTATCAGCACGAAGAGAAGATGAACTCCATAGAGTATGTGGTAGTTGTAAAACGTTGGCTCAAAATGTTTTTGTGCTGCACATGGATTTGAGTAGAACAGAAAATATTGAATCGAAAGTGGAAGAGGTAGTGAAGCGCTTCGGACGTATCGATATCCTTATCAACAACAGTGGAATGGGGCATCGTACGCTTGCTGTTCACACTTCAACAGAGATTGATAGAAAGGTGATGGAAGTAAACTTTTTCGGTACCATCAACCTAACAAAGGCCGTTGCAAGGCAAATGCAAAAACAACAATCGGGTAAATTGGTTATTGTAACGAGCATCATGGGCAAATATGGAATGCCTCTTTATTCAACGTATTCAGCGTCTAAGCATGCCTTGTATGGATATTTCGAATCGTTGCGGCAGGAGTTGTACAATGATAATATTTCTGTTCTCATTGTAAGTCCTGGATTCATCAACACCGATGTGAGTACAAAATTGTTGAGAGAAGATGGTACGGAGTATGGTGTGAAAAGTGATGCACAAGAAAAAGGAATGTCGGCAAAAGACTGTGCCAAAGGCATTGTACGAGCCATAAAAACAAACCGCAATCATAAGTTTGTTGGTAAGTATGAAATATTTTCGGTGTACGTGAAACAGTATTTCCCAAAGGTGTTTTACAAACTCATGCGCAAACTCACCAAAGAATTGAAGTAACACCTGATTAATATCATTCGCTGTTCTTGCAAACCTTCCTATTCTTGCACTTCGTTAAACTACTATCATGTTCGGCTTACAAGTAAACTCTTTTGAATTCAAAAACTTTTTCGTACAACGTATTGGCAAAAGCACTTTCGTTTGGCGCATGGTGGAGTTCTTACAAGGTGTTTCGTTTAGTATCGATTATTGGTTGTATTACAAAACCAATTTAATAAAGAGCAAGAGTTCCATTACCGAAATCAATATTGAATTTGTAAGCTATTGCAACCTGCGTTGCACGCTATGTTCGCTCGATCACGATAAACCTAAAATAAGGATGAGTGAAGAAACTTTGAAACATTTTTTCGAAGACTTTATCTCCGACCCACATTTCAGAAGTGTTAAAACCATTCACCTTTACAATGCGGGCGAAGTATTGCTGCATCCTCGATTGGAAGCCATGTTGGACATAGTGAAACTCTACAAACAAAAAGCAAAAGAAAAAGGAATTTTCTTCCCTCAAATTGCATTGCTTACCAATGCCATCGTGTTGAACGAAAAGAATTCAACCACCATTATCAATTCAGGAGTGCTTGATTACATCCGCTTTAGCATGGATGGTGGAAGTAAAGAGATGTTCGAAGTGATGCGCGAACGTGCTAAATGGGATGTGTTCGTTAAAAACATCACTCATTTTTGCGAACTAAACAACAATAGTGCTCGCAAAATTCCTACAGGAATCATCACTTTGGTGGAATATAAAAACAAACTTAACACCAAGTGGATGAGCGAAGAGTTTAAGAAACTATTGAGCATGGTAGATGGCTACGAACTGCGCTACGCACACAACTGGGGTGGGGAAGTGGAGATAGAAGAACTCAAAAATAAAAAGAAAAAAACGTATAAAGTGGGTTGTAGTTTATTGATGCATCAATTGGTATTGTTGCCAAACGGTGATATCACCGTATGTTGTGCCGATTTAAACTCAAAAGGTGTGATAGGAAATGTGCTGAACGAATCGCTGCGCACCATATACAACAAGCCACAACGCAAGGACATGCTCAAAAAGTTCATGCAAGGAAAAAAGAAAGAAATAGATTTGTGCAAAGATTGCGAAACATTTTAACACCCTATTTCTTCCATCTCAATTCTAATTATTACTTTCGCAAGCCTAAATAATTGCTATGTCAAAACAAGATAAAATAAACAATTTCGACCCAAACGGATTGGGCGATGAGAACAATAATATTTTTGGATTACCATTCGATTCAGATGAAGCCGAAGTGGTCATCATTCCTGTACCTTGGGAAGTAACCGTATCGTACAGTGCGGGCACTGCAATGGGTCCACAGGCGGTTTATAATGCCTCGTATCAGGTTGATTTGTTCGACCCGAAAATAAAAGATGCTTGGAAAATTGGTATCGCCATGGAACCTGCATCAGATGATATTGCTAGCAAAAGCGAAAGCCTGCGCAGAAAAGCCGAAAAGTACATCAGTTGGTTAGAAGAAGGCGATTCGATTGAGGAGAATGACGAGATGGGGAAGTACCTAAAAACCATCAACGAGGAATGCAAAGAAATGAACAAAGAAGTGAAAGAAACTTGCCTTTCGTTTCTCGATAAGAATAAAATTGTGGGCTTGCTTGGTGGCGACCACAGCACACCTCTTGGCCTTATGCAAGCATTGGCCGAAAAACATAATTCGTTTGCTATTCTTCAGATTGATGCTCATGCCGATTTGCGCGATGCCTACGAAGGCTTTGAGTTTTCGCATGCTTCCATCATGTTCAATGCGCTTAAAATTCCACAAGTATCCAAGTTGGTACAACTCGGTATTCGCGATTATTGCGAAGCCGAATACAATTTAATTCAAGAATCGAACGGACGAATTGTTACTTTTTTCGATAGAGATATTAAAACAAAACAATACGAAGGCGCTACTTGGGCAAGCATTACCAACGACATCATTGCTCAACTGCCCAACGATGTATACCTAAGTTTTGACATCGATGGATTGGACCCTAAATTATGCCCTAGCACGGGAACACCTGTGGCTGGCGGGTTTGAGTTCGAACAAGTATTGATGTTGATTGAAAAAATAGTGGATGCAGGCAAACGAATCATTGCTTTTGACATAAACGAAATAGCACCTGGCGGTGACGAGTGGGATGCCAATGTAGGCGCTCGATTGCTTTACCGAATCGCTAACCTTGTTGCAAAATCAAATGGGAGAGCTTAGTAGTAAGCTCCCCTTTTATTGATTTTTCTCCATTAGTTTTCTTGTAATGTTCAACACCAAGTTGCGTGGTGTGATGCCTATCGATTTGGCGAGTATGGTATTCATCATTCCGTGAATGGCTACTGGCTTGCCTTTCATCATGGCTTGGTATCCAAAGATGGCTACAGCTTTTGACGAAGGAAGTTTTTTCCCTTCAAACAATTTACTCCCTTTCATATCGGCTGCTTGCTGAAAACCACTTTCGGTAGCACCCGGACAAAGCGTGGTTACGGTGATGCCGCTGTCTTTTAGCTCGTTGCCAATGGCTTCCGAAAAGCTAAGCACATAGGCTTTGGTTGCAAAATAGATGGCCATGGTTGGTCCCGGTTGAAAAGCCGCTGTAGATGCCACATTCAGTATTCGTCCCGAATGGCTTGCTACCATGTCTTTTACATACAACTTGGTGAGGTGAGTAAGCGCCACAATGTTGAGGTTAAGCATTTGTAGTTCCTTGTTCCAATCGGTTTCGGCAAACATTCCGAAATCGCCAAAACCGGCATTGTTCACAAGGTAATCAATGGCTATGTTTTTGCTTTTTGTTTCGTTGTACACTTGGGTGGCTGCATCCGCCAGCGATAGGTCTTTGCCAATGGTTTCGACCTTCACCTTATGCTTGGCTTCCAATTCGGTTTTCAACTCATCCAATTTGCCTTTGCTTCGCGCCACCAACACCAGATTGATGCCTTGGCTAGCCATATGATGTGCCATTTCTAAGCCAATACCGCTCGATGCTCCTGTAATTAATGCTGTTTTTTTCATTTCTAGTTTTGTTTTTCTTGGTTTATAAACAATAGTTTTCGGTTATTGTTGTGGTTGACTATTTTTTTGCCACTAAGGCACCAAGGTACAAAGATACCCTAAAATGGAAAAAGGGGTTGTCAAAATGGATTTGGGTGGTGTCAAAATGGATTTGGGTGGTGTCAAAATGGATTCGGGTGGTGTAGAAATGGATTTGGGCGGTGTAGAAATGGATTTGGGTGGTGTAGAAATGGATTTGGGTGGTGTAGAAATGGATTTGGGTGGTGTAGAAATGGATTCGGGGGGTTTTTATGTTAAAATATGTTAAATAAATGTTAAAAATTGGAGAATTCGATGAATGAATAGAATTAGTGATTAA
>CAIWDF010000304.1 GCA_903911435.1 uncultured Bacteroidota bacterium | reverse complement strand
TTTCGCTTTATAGCGATGGCAATTTAGCAGACTACATTCCATCCCCAAAATCCCATCCTCTCTTAAAACGCATCTATTGAGGTCGGTTTTTCCGTTTTCTGTTTTATTTTTGTTTTAAAAAGAGGGTTGTGCAACGGCTACCTATGTTATCGGCTGGTGTTCGTTTCTGTCGGGTCGTGTCTATAAATTTTTAGTAGGGATTTTTTCTTTTGTCCCAAGCACAAAGTAAACAGGAATTGCAATTATAGCTCCCGTTCCACATAGAAATACAAGACGCATAATCCAAGGAGAAAGTCCGTACTTGTGTCCAAGTCCGCCACAAACTCCCATTATGATTTTGTCGTCAGTGCTGCAATAAAAACCATCTAACTTTCCTGTAGTAGATAAGAGTCCACCTGTTTTTGAGGTCGTCAATGATACTCCACATTTTACACAGATAACTTGATTAGTATTTGTTGACACACCGCATTCTTGACAGAATTTTTTTTCTAATAGAGGTGGAACTCCGCAGCTAATGCAAGCAACAGCTTTCTCATTAACTTCTTTACCGCAATTTTTACAATACATAGTTTATACTTTGTTTAATTAATTAATAACATTCTCCTTTTTCTTTTGATTGTATTTCTCCGCCAATTGTTCTACAGGTAGATTCATCAGTCCATTCAGTAATATAAGTATTATCATTAGTCCTTAAAACAGAGTTGTCTTTAAATCTGCAACAACACATCTTGCCTGAATGTGTACTACCTCTTTCAATATTACTAAAGTCTGTTTGTGATGCAGCGTAACCAAAAAACGCTAACCACCCTGCGAAGATAGTCCATTTAAGAGGTTTAGACATATACTTATTTTTCCAAAGTAAATAAAGTCCGAGTGGAAAGAATAAGATGCTTAAAGCAATTATCCATCCTGTTTTTTGATACCATTTCTTTTGAATGTTTTCCATAATGATAATTTTGTTTTTGTTTCTGCGCTTACTCTATTCGGTTTTCAGCTACCCCGTTCGTTACGTGCGGTCTTACACTTGCCGATAACATATTAATATATGCACTTGCAATATTACTAAAATATTCAATATCAATTCCCCAAAAAAATTAACGCACTTTTGTTTACAGATTAACGCACTTTATTAAAGCCCCAATTTATCCAAAGGGCTTTGTACTTTGCTGATAGTTTTTTTGCTCACATGAGTATAAATACTTGTTGTCTGCAAACTGCTATGTCCTAATAATTCTTTTATCACCATCAAATCTGTGCCCCCTTCCAGCAAATGGGTCGCAAACGAGTGGCGCAATCCATGTATATTTCCTCTCTTTGTAATTCCTGCTTTTTTCTTTGCTTCATCCATTATTTTACCAATGCTTCTTGTACTATATTGCGTATGCCCATATCCTTCAAACAGCCATAATTTAGGTTTATTCTCTTTTTGTGCCAGTATATATTTTCTCAGCATTTCCAATAAAGTTTCACTAAGCATAACCTGCCTGTCCTTCTTGCCTTTTGCCTGCCGCAAAGTAATAACCATCCGTTTACTATCCACATCAGCAATTTTCAAATTAGCAATCTCGCTAATCCGCAAACCCCCTGCATAAGCCAAACATAAAATAGTTTTATGCTTTACATTGTCACATGCATTTATTATTGCCGCCACTTCCGATTGCGAAAAAACAGTAGGCAACCTAAATGGTTTTTCTGCTCTTGGCAAATCAAATATTTCCCGTTTCCGTTTCAACACCTTTTCATAAAAATATTTTATTGAACTAATGAGCGAATTTTGCGAAGCAGCACTCCATTTATCGCTGTTACGAAACCTCACCAGCATTTTCATTATTTCCTCCTTAGTTATCGTGCTCGGTTTATCATTCGGAAAACATTTCAAAAATATAACAAACCAATTCCGATAAGTAGTAATGGTTTTCTCACTATAATTTTCCAACCTCAGCAAATCCACATAAACCTCCACCGCTTGTTTATGACCATCCGGCAAACCTTCATACAAGCTCCTTCCCTCCTCCCTTTTTTCACTATTCCCTATTACCTGTTCGCTATTCCCTATTCCAAATCTCTCCCTATTCTCCTCCGTATCCCCCACATGCCAACACTTCAGCGAAGCACTCCATCTCGCACCATCCAACTTCTTAAACCGAGCTATCAATGCAGCATCATTAGCAAAATAAACAGCTATGCGCTTCTCGCCCTTATGTTCTATTTGTTTAGCAGAATACTTCATTTTTTACATTCTTTCGCCCATGCCATTTATTCTGTGGCGACACGCCACAACAGATTGTTTTTTATACCTTACAAATATAATAAAATAAAGTATCCCTAAATATTCCTCCCTCCCACAAATTATTTCTCCCACTTTTATTATCAAAAACGAAAAATTATTATTTTTGTAATCGACAAGTACAAGCAATTGTATTATAAAAGCAACCCTAATAACCTTTTATACATTACTGTGTATGGAAAAAATTTATTTAGGGATTGTGGATGATGAGCCAATAAGGCGTCTCGGAATTGCTACGCAGTTCAAACAATCAACAAAAGTTATTCTTTCGTTCGAACTCAACACCACTCGCGAGGTGAGTGGGGCTTGCCGTAAGCGTGTGCCCGATGTTATCATTGCGGTAAAAGAATCGGCTTTTACCAATCAACTCTTGTTGTTGCAAGACATCAAACATCGTTTCGCCAACGTGAAAGTGCTTTTGCTGATGCACCATTGCTCGTTCGAGGAAATGAAACTTAGCCAAGAAGCGGGCATGGATGGGGTAATAATAAGCACCTGTGCGCCCGATGAGTTGGTAACCGGTGTAGATTTTGTGCTCAACTGTGGAAACTATTTTCATCCTTGTGAAAGGCAAAAATGGATGGTGCGTAGCGAAGAAGATATGCTGAGGTACGACCATTGGTGTAAGGTGCTTTTGTCGGAACGCGAAGCCGATGTGTTGAAATTGCTGAGCGAAGGATTGGTGAGTAAACAGATTGCCGATATTTTAGATATAGCCGAATGCACTGTACGCGACCATCGCGATCATTTATTACAGAAAACAAAATGCCATAATGCGGCCGATTTAACGGTATTTGCTTTTAATATAGGGTGGATAAAACCCCTCCATCCGGATTTGATAAATAGTAAAAATCTACATATCCCCAAACCGCCTCCTCCTATAGGATTTAGTGATGGCAGTGCCTGGTTTTATTAAAAAAAACCGCAAAAATACCTCATAAAAGGGGATTGACAAACGCACTTTCGTAGCATACTTTTGTGCCGTTATTTGCTTCGGGAGCAATAGAAAGCGAGAAGTAAATTGATGGAAAATGGTTCTTTATTTATCGAAATCTCATAAAAACACTTGGAAAGTCAAAATTCGAATATTTGGTGCGAAAGATGTTTCCGTTGACTCAAAATATTATTCCATTCGCTCAAAATGTTAGACATTTCGTGCGAATGATTAAACTTTTGGAGTGAAAAGTATAATCTTTGGAGTGAAAGAATATATATTTCGTGTGAATGAAAGAATGTTTGAAGCGAATGAATAAACATTTTGAGTGAATGTTCGAATGTTTCGCACCAAAAATGTAATCGTTCGCTCAAAATATAAAATGTTTTGCACAAAAAGTTCCGTAATGGGTTTTTCGAAAATTTTTATCCGATTGCAACACCATCCGATTGCAAACATAGTACAGTAAATGAATAACTTAAGAATAAAATAAACAATAACAACTAAATTTAATATTAAACTTTAAAACTAAACGTTATGATAAATTACAGCAAAACCATCCTGAACTACAACATTTTTTTTATTTACATGGTGCCTTATGCCATCGACCCCGCTAACTCGGCTCGATTGGGTTTGACCCCTCCACAAGTGGCTGCATTAACGGCTGCATTAGCTATCTGGAAACTGGATTACGAAAAATACATCAATCCGTCTACCTATTCGAAAGTGAATACAGCCACCATCAACGGACTGTTTCGTAACAATAAAACGATTACCAACGGAATTGGTCAACAATTAAAAAGCAATTCGCTGCTGGTGCTTACCGAATTGGAGTATATCCTATTTGATATTCACAAAGATGCAACTCCGCGAAGCAATATCCCAAAACCTACTCAAGAGGCAGGTGTATCCTTAAAAACCAACCAACATTTGAACCACGAATACCATGTTTTTGATTTGGCAAACATGACAAGTGGAGCCAAACCAAAGGATGTGAAAAGGATAAAAGTGTTGATGTTGGTGCTCGACAAAGGAAAACCAGAACCAACCATTGATCAACTTTTGCCCGAAATGGAATCGGGAACCATGAATTTCGATATTCCGTTTGCACCAGCCGATGAAGGCAAAATAGCATACTTGGCGGTATGTTTTAGCAACGACAGCGGTGATGGTCCTATCTCAGCCATAATAGCCAATCCGATAATTTAGAGCTAGTAAATGTCAATTTCGAAACCCGACAGCCTTAATTCTGTCGGGTTTTGTTTTTTGTAGGAATCTCGTCTAAGTATTTAGAATTTCTTCTTCGCGCCTTTCTGCCTTCGCGGTGAAATACTCTTTACGAAATACGAATAGTACGAATGCTTAGTGTGCCTTCGTGCCTTCGTGTCTTAGTGGTGTAATTTTCTTTACGAAATACGAATATTACGAATTTACGAATAATTGCCTACTGCCAAATTGCAAAATTGCCGTTTCTGCCTTCGCGTCAATTTTCAATTTTCAACTAAAAAACTTTAAACCCAAACCCTCCGAAAGCATTGAAAACATTGATATGACGAAAGTCATCTATTCTCCAAAGCTTGGTATCTCTTATTACTATTTCGGGTTTTGTTTCGACCAAAAAGGGTGATTTTGTTGAAATCTTGATAAAAAAATGCATAAATATTTTTTCTTTTTTGAATTAGCTATAAATGTTTTTATAAATTTGTCGCGCCTTAAAAAAAGGGATACCTCAAAAGAGGTGGACTAAATGGAGTTAAAACGTTAAAAATTAATATGGATACAACTAACAACAAGCAGCGAAAACAAATATCAGCAGTTTTTTCCTTCCTGTTTTTATCAATCATTTTTAGTATACAACCGCTTTCGGCACAGGATGGTGCCAAATTGTTTAAGCAAAATTGCGCGGTATGTCATACCATCACTAGTCAGAAATTAGTAGGACCTGGTTTAGCAGGTGTGGCAGCACGTGTGCCAAACGATGCTTGGTTGATGAAATGGATAAAAAACAACCAAGAAGTATTGAAAAGCGGTGACGCTTACGCTAAAAAGATACTTGCTGAAAGCAACGGTATGCAAATGACCGTGTTTGCCGATTTGAAAGATGAGGAATTAAAGGCTCTTGTTACTTACATCAAAAACCCACCTAAAGAAGTGGCACCTATGCCTGCTGCTGGAGCTGGAGCTGCTGCACCTGTCGAAAAAACAGTTAATCCTTTGGCCATATTGTTAGGAGTAATTGCATTCCTTGTTATCTTGGTTGCTATTTTACGTGGACTTTCGCATTCATTAAAAAACATCAAAAGAGAAAAAGAAGGTTTACCTGAACAAGCAAAATTAACTGCTTGGGCCGAACTAAAAGTATGGATGGGTAACCACAAACGCACCATGGTACTTATTATATTGTATATAGTAGGAGGATTTTTGGCGGCTTCATGGGATGGTATGATGGGTATAGGAGTTTACCAAGGTTATAATCCTAGCCAACCAATAGCATTTTCGCATAAAATACATGCAGGCGACAATGCCATCAACTGCCAATACTGCCACTCGGGAGTAGAACGAAGCAAAACAGCTGGTATACCTGCCGTAAACGTTTGTATGAACTGTCACAAAGGAATATCGAAAGGACCAATTACAGGAACCACCGAAATAGCTAAGATATACGATGCTGCTGGTTGGGACCCTGAAAAAGGAGCTTATACCAAACCACAAAAACCTATTAAATGGGTAAAAGTGCACAACCTTCAGGATTTTGTATTCTTTAGTCACCAACAACACGTAAAAGTGGGTAAACAAGATTGTGCAACTTGCCACGGTGACTTGACCAAAATGACTACCGCTACTCAAATGCAACCACTCACCATGAAATGGTGTGTCGATTGTCACCGCAAAACAGAAGTACCGGGCATGAAAGACAATCCTTATTACGAAAGTTTACACAAAAAACTAAGTGAGAAATTCAAAAACTTACCAAAAGACGAACAGGTAATTACTGTTGCGAAAATGGGAGGAATAGAATGTGGTAAATGCCATTATTAGGCCCCCTTGCCCCCGAAGGGGGAATTGAAGGACTTAAAAAATATAAAGACTATAAAAAAGGAATAAAAGAATAATATGAAAAACACCAACGATAACGGAGTAACTAACACCAACTCCTCCCCTTCGGGGAGGTCGGGAGGGGCTGTAAAATATTGGAAAGGATTAGAAGAGTTAAACAATAGTCCTGAATTTGTTCAAAAAGCAGAAAACGAATTTGCTGAACAAGTACCTTTAGAAGAATTTTTAGGAGACAACAACCTTGCTATAGGCGGAGGAACCAACCGTAGAGATTTCTTGAAATTTCTAGGATTTAGCGTTACCGCTGCATCATTGGCTGCTTGCGAAACTCCGGTAAACAAAGCAATACCTTATGTAGTTCGTCCCGAAGAAATCACTCCAGGAGTTGCCAATTGGTATGCTTCTACCTATTATGATGGAAACGACTATGCAGCCTTATTGGTAAAAACACGCGAAGGTCGTCCTATTAAAATAGAAGGAAACGAATTATCGAAAATAACAATGGGAGGAACCAATGCTCGTATTCAAGCATCCGTTCTTTCTCTTTACGATTCGTCAAGATTAACAGGTCCTCAATCAAATGGCTCTTCAGCCACTTGGATTTTAACCGACAAAGAAATAGCTGCTAAATTAAATTCGATTACTGCTAAAAACGGTAATATCCGCATCCTATCTTCTTCTATCATCAGTCCTTCTACCAAAGCGGCTATTGCCGAATTTACTGCCAAATACCCAACCACCAAAGTGGTAATGTACGATGCGGTATCGTATTCGGGAATTGCAAAAGCCAACGAACAAACTTTTGGTAAATCATTTGTTCCATCTTATAGTTTCGACAAAGCCGAAGTAATAGTAAGTATTGCTGCCGACTTCCTTGCCAACTGGTTATCGCCAATTGAATATGCTAAGCAATATGCTACTTTAAGGAGAGTGAGCAAAGAGCATACAAAAATGTCGAAACATTTCCATTTCGAGTCGAACCTTTCGCTTACAGGAGCTAATGCTGATGAGCGTGAGCCAGTGAAAGTTTCGGAACAAGGAAAAGTAGCCGTTAACTTATACAATGCAGTTGCAAAACTTGTTGGAGGAGCAACTTTATCTTCTTCGTCATTATCGTGCGATGCTACCATAGCTAAAGCAGCTAAAGAATTGGTAGAGAACAAAGGCAAATCGCTAGTAATAGCTGGTTCGAACGATGTATACATCCAGTTAGTAGTAAATGGTATTAACCAAATGCTCGACAACTATGGAAAAACAATTGATATTGAAAACACCAATTTAACCCGTCAGGGCGATGATGCTGATTTTACTGCATTGGTAGCCGATATGGCAGCTGGTAAAGTAGATGCATTAATCACTTATAATACTAATCCGGTTTACACTGCACCTGCATCATTGAAATTTGCAGATGCATACAACAAAGTAGGATTGCGCATTTCCTTAGCCGACAGAGCTGACGAAACTGCTTCGCTTGCAACTTATATCTGCCCTGACCACCATTACTTAGAGTCATGGAACGATTTTAATCCTAAAAAAGGACACTATAGTTTAGCTCAACCTACTATTTCGCCATTGTTCACACAACCTCGTTACGAGGGAACACGTCAGGCTCAAGAATCGTTGTTGATTTGGGCTGGCATCACAGCAGATTATCATTCATTCATTCAAAAAACATGGACAGAACGCGTTTTCCCAATGCAAGGAAAATACATGATGTTCGCTGAATTCTGGAACAACTCATTACACGATGGTGCTATTGAAGTAGGTACAGGTGATGAAGTGATTAAGAAAGAAGAAAAAGCAGACGATAAAAAGAAAGGCAATAAGAAAGAAGAGAAAAAAGAGGAGAAAAAAGAAATTGCCAAAGTTGATTTAAACGATGCTGCACAGAAATTAAATGCTGCTAAAGGAGGAGAGTTTGAATTAGCCCTTTACGAAAAAGTAGGAATTGGAAATGGTAACCAAGCCAACAACCCTTGGTTGCAAGAATTGCCTGACCCTATTTCAAAAATAACTTGGGACAACTACGTTACCATGTCGCCAGCCGATATGGAAAAGAAATACAAATTAATGAAACGTCAGGACCGTGAAGCAAGTATTGTGAACGTTACTGTTAATGGCGTTACTGTTAAATTGCCAGTGGTACCTCAACCAGGACAAGCAAAAGGTACAATTGGAATTGCGCTTGGTTATGGTCGCGACAAAGCAGGTAAATTAAGTACAAACACAGGAGTGGTTGGTCAAAACGTTTATCCATTTGTTCAAATAGCAAACGGAACATTGATTTACGCTTCGTTAGATGCAAAAATTGAAAGCACAACTGAAGTTACAGAATTAGCAGGAACACAGATTCATCATACCATGATGGGTCGTGAGATTGTGAGAGTAACTTCGTTAGAAGATTATAAAAAAGATCCAACAGCAGGTAACCATCCTGAAATGATGTATACCAACAGTGGCAAAGTAAACCCTGCCACTCTCGACTTATGGAATGAACACGAAAAACTTGGTCATAGATGGGGATTAACCATCGATTTGAATTCTTGTATCGGTTGTGGCTCATGTGTTGTAAGCTGTACAGCCGAAAACAATGTGGCTGTGGTAGGTAAAGAAATGGTGATGAAAACACGCGAAATGCACTGGTTGCGTATCGACCGTTATTATTCAACCAACTGGCCATCGGAAGTAGCACAAGCAAAAGAAAAAGCTGACGAAAAAGGAGTTGGTTCTATTGATATGTATTTAGATATGGAAAATCCTTCGGTTGAAAATCCGAAAGTGGTATTCCAACCAATCATGTGTCAACATTGTAATCACGCTCCTTGCGAAACAGTTTGCCCTGTATTGGCTACCAACCATAGTTCAGAAGGATTAAATGCAATGGCTTACAATCGTTGTGTTGGTACTCGTTACTGTGCTAACAACTGTCCATTTAAAGTAAGACGTTTCAACTGGTTTAACTATAACGAAAGCCCTGACTTCAAGATCAACCCTACACAAGACGATTTAGGTCGTATGGTATTGAATCCTGATGTAGTTGTTCGTTCACGTGGGGTAATGGAAAAATGCTCAATGTGTGTTCAACGTGTTCAGGCTGGTAAATTAGAAGCTAAAAAAGCGGAACGTAAATTAGCCGATGGCGATATTAAATTGGCTTGTGCTCAATCTTGCCCTACCAATGCAATCTTATTTGGCGACTTGAATGACGAAAACAGTGCAATTACCAAGTTGAGAAAAGAAGATGAACGAAATTATTTCATCTTAGAAGAACTTGGAATAAAACCAACAGTATCATACTTAACCAAAGTACGTAACTGTGAGTTAGAAACTGCAGAACCAGCTGAAACAAAATCGGAGAAAAAAGAAGGATAAAATAACTTTGAAGTTGAAGAAGTTAATTCAACCAAGAACTATTTAAAAATAATAAAGAATAAAACAATTTAAGAAATAATATGCACGCAGAATCAGAAATTAGAGAGCCCTTAATTCTTGGTAATAAAACATATCATCAAATCAGTGAAGATATTGTACGACCAATAGAAGGAAAAGCCACCAAACAATGGTATATGCTACTAACATTGGCAGTCATTTGCTTTTTATGGGGAATAGGTTGCTTAGCTTATACCATCGGTACCGGAATCGGAGTTTGGGGTTCAAACAACGGTGTTGATTGGGCTTGGGATATCACCAATTTCGTATGGTGGATTGGTATTGGTCACGCTGGTACACTTATTTCAGCTGTGTTGTTGTTGTTCCGTCAGAAATGGAGGATGGCTATTAACCGTTCGGCCGAAGCGATGACGATATTTGCCGTAATGTGTGCAGCTATTTTCGTAACCCTACACACAGGTCGTCCTTGGTTAGATTATTGGTTGTTTCCATTGCCAAATCAATTCGGTTCTCTTTGGGTGAATTTCAACTCTCCTTTATTATGGGACGTATTTGCGGTTTCTACTTATTTCTCTGTATCATTGGTATTCTGGTATACAGGTCTTGTTCCTGATTTTGCAATGATTCGCGATAGAGCCGTAAAACCTTTTGCTAAAAAATTCTATAGCTTATTAAGTTTTGGATGGGGTGGAAGTGCTCGTCACTGGAGTCGTTTCGAGGAAGTATCATTGGTACTTGCCGGTTTATCTACTCCACTTGTGTTCTCGGTTCACTCTATTGTATCCATGGACTTTGCTACATCAGTAGTTCCTGGTTGGCACACTACCATCTTCCCTCCTTATTTCGTTGCTGGAGCGGTATTCTCAGGATTTGCAATGGTTCAAACCTTATTGCTCATCATGCGTAAAGTTTACCATTTAGAAAACTATATTACTATCAAACACATCGAATACATGAATATTGTAATTATTGTTACAGGTTCTATTGTTGGTGTGGCTTACCTTACTGAGTTGTTTATTTCTTGGTATTCAGGTGTTGAATACGAACAATACGCATTCTTGAACAGAGCAACAGGACCATATTGGTGGGCATATGCAGCAATGATGACTTGCAACGTTATTTCACCACAGATATTCTGGTTCAAGAAACTTAGAACTAATCTAGCGTTCACGTTTGTTATGTCAATCATAGTGAACATCGGTATGTGGTTCGAACGTTTTGTAATTATCGTTCCAACATTGTGTAGAACTTTTCTTCCTTCAACTTGGAACATGTATCACCCTACATTTATTGATATCGGAATTTTCACTGGAACGATTGGAATGTTCTTTACATTCTTCCTTTTGTTTACTCGTTATTTTCCTGTAATTGCACAAGCTGAGTTAAAATCAATTGTAAAAGCTTCGGGTCAAGAATACAAAGAGAAAGCAAAACACGCAGCACACTAATTAGTAAGAATAGGAAATTAAAAAATTAAGTAATTAATAATTTTAGAAAATGAGTAACGTAACAATTCACGCGATTTTTGACGATGAAGAACCATTAATGTCGAGTGCAAAAACTCTTAAATCAAATGGCATTAGAGTAAAAGATGTGTTCTCTCCTTTCCCAATACACGGAATAGACCCTGTAATTGGAGTTCCAAGAACTTGGATAGCGATATGCGCTTTTATTTATGGTATTACCGGGTTATCATTAGGTACATTGATGATGTGGTACATGATGATTAACGATTGGCCAACAGATATTGGAGGTAAACCAAGTTTTGCATATTACATGAATATGCCTGCGTTTATTCCTATCTCTTTCGAGTGTACAGTGCTTTGTGCTGCACATGGAATGGCAATTACCTATTATTTGAGATGTTGGTTGGTACCCGGAGCAAAAGCTAAAAACCCTGATCCTCGTACAACGGATGATAAATTTTTGATGGTGGTAGAAACTAAACCGGAAAACAAGAATGACATTGAGTCGATTCTTAAAAACGGTGGAGCATCAGAAATACATTACAAATAATTTAGAACTGCAAGCAATTGCGGAATTAAAATTTAGAGATTAGGACTTAGATTTAAAAAGTGATATGAAAAAAGTAACAAATATTATTTCTTTAATGGCAATTGTTGGTGGTATAACCATTGCCTTTACATCATGCTCAAAACGTGATGCTAATAGCCCGGGAGTGGAATACATGCCTGATATGTATCGTTCACCATCGTTGGAAACCAACTCATTTTCGGTAGTAGCTAATGCTGACGGAACTTTCGATACCATTCAAACTAACCGTTTGCCTGTGGCGGGTACTATACCAAGAGGTTATATGCCTTATCCCTACACAAACGACACGGCAGGATATTCAAATGCTGGAAAATACTTACACAATCCTTTGCCTAAAAATGATGCAAATGTTGCAGAAGGTGAAGTATTGTATGGTAAATACTGTGTCCATTGCCATGGTGCAAGTGGACAAGGAGATGGAATAGTAGGTAGCAAATTACCTGGACCTCCACCAAGTTATACCAGTGCAGCATTAATGGCTTTGCCAGAAGGCAAAATGTTTCACACCATTACTTACGGAAAAAACATGATGGGTTCTCATGCTTCGCAATTGAACGAGGATGAAAGATGGAAAGTGATTATGTACATTCATAAATTACAATATCCTAATGGAGAACCTGTAAAAGTTGCTGATACTACTGCAACACCAGCAGTGAAAGTGAAAGCTAAAGGGAAGAAAAAATAAAAAGTAGTCAATATAGAATACAACAATATTAAAGATATGAATAATTTAAACTATACATTTACTAACAAAACCAGAAATTTCACATTTGCGTTGATGGCTATAGGTGTCATCACCATTATTGCTGGTTTTGCACAACCTGCTCCTGATGGAGTGAATCCTGATGATTATAAGCACATGCGTATATGGGCTAATTTATTGGTGAATGGCTATTTCTTTATGGGAATAGGATTATTGGCAACATTTTTTATGGCCTTGCAATATGCTGCTGAAGTAGCATGGTCAGTTGCTGTGAAAAGAGTTTACGAAGCTGTTTCTTGCTATTTACCTGTAGGAGCAACCATCATGTTTTTAATATTACTTGCTGGTCAATTGCATTTGCACCATTTATATATTTGGATGGACCCAGAAGTGTATGACAAAACATCACCAAAATTTGATGAATTAATTACGCACAAACAAGGATACTTTGCTCCAGCTTTCTTTTGGACCAGAACCATTGCATACCTAGTTATTTGGACTTTATTTCAAAGAGGTTTCCGTAAACGTTCTCTTGAAGAAGATTTGCAAGGAGGAACTGCCTTACACTACAAAAACATTGGTAAAGGTGCGTTATTCCTTGTGTTCTTTGCTTTTACTTCTTCAACATCTGCATGGGATTGGATGATGTCGTTAGATGTACATTGGTTCAGTACTATGTATGGATGGTATGCATTTGCTGGAATGTGGATTTCTGCTATGACGACAATCTTGTTAACTGTATTATTCTTGAAGAGAAAAGGATATTTAGAAAATGTAAACGACAGTCATATTCACGATTTAGGAAAATGGATGTTTGCAGTAAGTTTCTTGTGGAGCTATTTATGGTTCTGCCAATTCATGTTGATATGGTATACAAACATTCCAGAAGAAATTATCTATTTCCAAGATCGTTTACATAATTTTGGTTACATGGGCTTAATGTGGACGGTGTTTTTCATGAACTTCTTGTTCCCTATGATATTATTAATGAGTAGAGATGCTAAACGTAATTACTATTTCTTAGTAATTGTTGGCTGCATTATCTTAATCGGACACTGGTTAGATGTATATGACATGGTAATGCCTGCTACCGTAAAAGGAAACCACCACTTAGGATGGGTTGAATTGGGTACTGCATTAGGATTTGTTGGACTAATCATATTTGTTGTTCACAAATCGTTAGCAAAGGCTCCACTAATGGTTCAGAAACATCCATATTTGGATGAAAGTATTCATCATCACTATTAATCGAACTTGTTCAATTAATCAATTATAGCTAAAACTTAAACCGAAATAAAAACAAAACAATTATTAATCAATCTAAATTTTAATTTGTATGACAACAATTTTAACGTACACTTCGATTGCTTTAGCAATAATAGCGTTTCGCTATGTTGCGAGAATCTTTGACCTTGTACTGATTCTTAAAGGAAGAAAAAACGCTTAATAGGAAATTGAGGAATTAAGGCAAGAAAATCCAAACTGAACTGCACGGATATAGTTTATCAGTTAAGTTCATTTATTTCTTACTAGCATTTCTAATTTTCATCCATTATAATTAATTTATTATTTAAATCAACATCATGACAGAAATACTTATTTACGTTGCCATAACGTTAGCCCTTTTTGTAATCGGGTATATGGTTAGAGTGTACGAACTTTCTTCGAGCATAAGAGGTAAGAAACAACACATAGTGACTGAAGGCGACAACAGACTAATGGCAAGATTCATGCTTACATTTTTGTTTGCATTCTTCGCTTTTGTAATTTACAATTTAGAGAGCTATGGTCCTAGAACTTTGCCAGAATCGGCTTCTGCACATGGTGTAGAATTAGATTGGTTGTTCAATTTCAACATGATTATCCTGTTTATTGTGTTCACCATAACTCAAATATTTTTGTTTGTTTTTGCTTTCAAATATTATGGAAGAGAAGGTAACAAAGCAACGTATTTGGCACACAACAATAAGTTGGAAATGATTTGGACAGTGATACCTGCCATAGTGCTTGCTATCATCATCATTTTCGGATTGAAGAACTGGAACAAAATTACCGAGCCTGCTTCGAAAGAAGCCATCGTGATTCAACTTTACGCTAAACAATTCGATTGGACTGCACGCTATGCTGGTAAGGATAACGAATTGGGAGCATCGAATTATAAATTGATTACTGGTGAAAATCCTTTAGGTATCGATTCGACCGATATTAAATCGAATGATGATATTGTGGTAAGAAATGAATTTCATATTCCATTAGGAAAAGAAGTGGAATTTAAATTGAATGCACGCGAGGTAATACACAGTGCTTATATGCCTCACTTCCGTTCTCAAATGAACTGCGTACCGGGAATGACCACCATGATGCATTTTACTCCTATCATCACTACTGCGCAAATGAGAGAAAAATTGAACAACCCTAAGTTCGATTACATTCTATTGTGCAACAAGATTTGTGGAAACAGTCATTACAATATGCAAATGACCATAGTGGTAGAAACAGAAAGCGAATACAACGCTTGGTTGAGTTCGAAGTCGACATTTAAAAAGAAAGCTGCAGCACCTGCCGAAGTAAAAGCAGTAGCAGCAAAATAATTGAAACAAATTAAGATTAGGATTTAAGAAATTTAAACAAATAACATAAAAAGAATATGTCAGCAGAAGCACACACACATCATCACGAAGCTCACGCAAGTCACGGACACCACGATGAGCATCATCATGAAGAATCTTTTGTATCGAAATACATTTTTAGTATGGACCACAAAGTGATCTCTCGTCAGTTTTTGATAACTGCAGTGATCATGGCAACGATAGCAATGGGAATGTCATTATTGTTCCGTTTGCAATTGGCTTGGCCAGGCGAAAAATTTGCGGTAATCAACATGATATTGGGCGACAAATGGGGTAAAGATGGTATTCTTGACCCAGGAATGTACATGGCCTTGGTAACCATACATGGTACCATCATGGTGTTTATGGTACTTACTGGTGGATTGAGTGGAACATTCAGTAACCTTTTAATCCCATACCAAATTGGAGCTCGCGATATGGCTTCGGGTTTCATGAACATGTTGTCGTATTGGTTCTTCTTCTTATCAAGTATATTTATGCTTGCTGGTTTCTTTACCGAAACTGGTCCTGCATCGGGTGGTTGGACGGTTTATCCTCCATTAAGCGCATTGCCTCAAGCCATGGAAGGTTCGAAAATAGGGATGACTTTGTGGTTGATTTCAATGAGTTTGTTCATTGTGTCTTCGTTGTTAGGTGGTTTGAACTACATCGTTACGGTAATCAACTTACGTACTAAAGGTATGTCGATGACTCGTATGCCATTGACCATTTGGGCGTTTTTGGTAACTGCTATTCTTGGTGTACTTTCTTTCCCAGTATTATTCTCAGCTGCATTGTTATTAATCTCTGATAGAAGTCTTGGAACTTCGTTCTACTTATCCGACATTTACATTGGTGGACAAGCATTGGAACAAACCGGTGGTAGTCCAATATTGTACGAACACTTATTCTGGTTCCTTGGTCACCCTGAGGTATACATCATCTTATTACCTGCTTTGGGTTTAACATCCGAAATCATTTCAGTAAATGCTCGTAAACCTATCTTCGGATACCGTGCCATGATTGGTTCTATTATGGCCATTGGTTTCTTATCGTTCATTGTTTGGGGTCACCACATGTTTGTTACTGGTATGAATCCGTTTATTGGTTCGGTGTTTGTGTTCACTACTTTACTTATTGCTATCCCTTCGGCTGTAAAAGCGTTTAACTACATCACTACGTTGTGGAAAGGAAACATCCGCTACACACCTGCTATGCTATTTGCTATTGGTTTGGTATCTACCTTTATTTCGGGAGGTTTAACAGGTATCATCCTTGCCGATTCGGCTTTGGACATCAACGTTCACGATAACTATTTTGTGGTAGCTCACTTTCATATTGTAATGGGTGTGTCGGCTATTTTGGGTATGCTTGCTGGTGTTTATCATTGGTATCCTAAATTGTTTTTGCGCCACATGAATAAGAAACTTGGATACATTCACTTCTGGATTACCTTCGTATGTGCTTACGGAGTATTTTTCCCGATGCACTTCTTAGGTTTGGCTGGTGTGCCTCGTAGGTATTATACCAACAGTGCTTTCCCGATGTTCGACAATTTGGTTGACATCAACGTATTCATCACCATTTGTGCCATCATTGGTGGATTGGGTCAATTGATTTTCTTGTTCAATTTCTTCTATTCTATGTTTAGAGGTCCTAAATCGGAACAAAATCCTTGGAACGCCAACACTTTAGAATGGACAACTCCTATGGAACATACGCATGGCAACTGGCCTGGTGCTTTGCCTGTGGTTCACCGTTGGCCTTACGACTATAGCAAACCTGGTAAAGAACACGATTTTGTGCCACAAACCGTTCCTTTGGAAGAAGGCGAACTAGACGGGGGAGGTCATTAAACCTTGTCGTTTGTTGAGTTATCTGATTAATCAATAATATATATCCCTATTCCTTTCGGAGTAGGGATATTTTTTTAGGTTTTCGCCTATCTTTGCCTTGTGAAAAAACGTTGGTTGCTTTTGGTTTTCCTGTTTCAATGCTTTGTGCTAACTGTGCAGAGTCAACCGGCCTTGGATACCATAAAAGATTGCTTGACCAAAAAACCTAAGTTTTATTTTAGTTTCGATTCGCGAAACTCATTCATCGACCATAGCCGAGCTAAGATTTTTGGATTTTTGATGGGGATGAACTATGCCAACCGACTTTATTGCGCGGTGGGCTATAACCAATTGTATCCGCCTACCTCCAATTTCGATGAAACCTATTATTATATGAACGCTGACAATAAGCGCGACAGTGTGAAACAAGAATTGAAATTGTATTACGTGTCGGCAAGTGTTGATTATGTGTTTTACAAATCGCATCACTGGAGCCTGAGCATGCCCCTGCAAATAGGCATTGGTACCAACTATTACAGATACAACCAAGGGGGCACTACCCACCGCTTGGGCCAACAGATAAACATAGTGTACGAACCTGCTGTGGCCGTAGAGTACAAACTCTGCCGATATTTTGGCGTGGGGGCCGAAATGGGTTACCGCTTTATGGTGGGCAGCGACCGTAAACTAAATGCCAAGTTCACCTCACCCATTTATGCCTTTAGCTTTATCCTCTATTATTTCGATATTTACAAACGGTTTATTAAAAGGGAATAACCTATTAGGGGGTATTTTTACCGCTAAGACACGAAGGCGCGAAGAACACCTCCTGCGATATATCGGAGGGCATAATTCTTTTTCGCGACACGTCCTGCGATATATCGGAGGACATAATTCTTTTTCGCGGCACGTCCTGCGATATATCGAAGGGCATAATTCTTTTTAGCGGCACGTCCTGCGATATATCGGAGGACATAATTCTTTTTCGCGACACGTCCTGCGATATATCGAAGGGCATAATTCTTTTTCGCGACACGTCCTGCGATATATCGGAGGGCATAAAACTATTTTTTTGACCTGCCTGCGATATATCGCAGGCAGAGAAAAGGAAAATTAGTCGTTCGTTTGCAGGTAAAAAAAACCGCAAAGGCCTCGTTTCTACAAACTTTAATGGAATACCAACAAGGGCGAAAAAAACTTACTTTTCGCCAATCCGTAATTACCGGTTTCCGAAAAATGGTCTTCTGAACTTAGAAAATTAAACCTAGATGCATACATATTATATAGGTATGGTTTTAAGGAAATGAAAAATAGGTATATTTGGGAGATGAAAAAACTCCAAATACTTTTTCTGTTTTGTATTATTATAGTGATAGGAGCTTGTAAAAAGGTTGAGGAAACTTCTGTTAAAGTAAGCGTATTCGATCAAAATTCAGGAACATACGTACCTAACTTTAAAGTAAGATTAATAGAGAGGTATAATGATAGACCCACGTTGGCAATAGGTGGATATTTCAATAATTATAATTCCTACTCATTAAAAGAAGGAGAAACGGACGTTAATGGAAATTTTGATTTTGGTGTGTTTGAGGCAATGAAGAATAAAAAATATGATTACTATATAAACGAAAAAAGTATTAGCAAAGGGATTGATAATAAAGTGCAATTAAATATATCTGGTATGGCTTCACTTTCTGTTAGTTTTTTACCTCCTCCTCCATATAGCCCTAGTGATTCATTAACTGTTATTTTCAGACATTCATATCTCCAATATAACTATTACAAAGTAACTCAATTAGGTTATCCAAGTATTATTGGACCAGCACCGTTAGCGGATGGACGGTATTATGTCAACATCGATAAATTTAAATCAGGAGTATACATTAATATTAAAGACACTATTACTCTCTTACAAAATACTACTACAAATTATAATGTAAATTGGTAAAATTAAAGTAGCCCCATTCGATATTCCAATTAATTTAGCAGAAAGTAAAGGCTACAACCCAAGCCATTCTTCTGATCGGAACAAAAATATCTTAAAATAAAGTTAAACCGCTTAGTAACCCGCTTTGGCCGAACCAATGTTCTCGATAGGATGCCAAGTAGTTTTAATTTCTTGCAAATCGAAAATCAAATATGGATTAGGATTAGTTACAGCGGTATGTACAAACACACGTTTCACATTCAATGAAGCATTTTGTTGGATGGTTTTTATTTCATCCGGCTTGTTTTGATAGGTTACCACCGCATTCACATCCATATGTGTGGAAAAATGAGCATGCAACTCTTGGCTACTGCCCGTAAGCAAATTCACCACACCAGCAGGCAAATCAGAGGTATTGAGTACCTCAGCAAAAGTGATGGCACAAAGCGGCATCAGTTCCGAAGCAAGCACCACACAGGTATTTCCACCTGCTATGGCAGGAGCTATGGAAGTAACCAAACCGAGCAATGAATTGTTTTCGGGAGCCAAGATGGCCACCACACCGGTGGGCTCGGGCACCGAAAAGTTGAAATGCGATGAAGCTACCGGATTAACAGCACTAAACAATTGTTGATACTTGTCGCACCATCCAGCATAATACACCATCGTGTCAATAGCCGTTTCGAGTTCGGTGGTGGCTGCTTTTGAACTAGCACCTTGTAGCATCAACTCGTCAATGAATTGTTGTTTCCTTCCTTCCATCATCTCGGCAATGCGATACAAAATTTGCGAACGGTTAAACGCTGCACGAGTGCTCCACGAAGCAAAAGCAGAACGAGCAGCCACAACAGCATTACGAAAATCTTTGCGCGATGACAAACAAATGTTGGCAATCAGTTCTCCTTTTTTATTCTTCAGAGGATAATACCTTCCCGATTCGGTGCGAGGGAATTGCCCTCCAATAAAGAGTTTGTAGGTTTTTTGAATTTCTATTCTTGACATATTACATACCGCTAAGGCGCTAAAGCGCTAAGTTAATTTAATAATTATTTACGTATCTATTTATTCCGTTTTTAATTAAAGGCACATTGAAATTAATTAAAAACCCCATTTTCTTTTCTGATAATTTCAAATACGAAATTAATTGTGCTGTAAAAACAGGTAAAATTGTTTCCACAGCTTTCAATTCTATTACAATTTCGTTTTCTACCAAAATATCAATCTTGAACTCTTTGCTTAATTCATATCCTTTGTAAAAAAGAGGAATCGTAACTTGATTTACTGCTTCAATTCCTCGTAGTTCAAATTCTTTCATTAAGCACAACTCATACACAGACTCTAATAACCCTGGCCCCATTGCTTTGTGAACAGAAAAACAAGCATCCACAATTTCGGTTGCAATATTTTCATACTCTTCTTTAGTCATGACATTCGCTTTATCTTTCTAACTATAAAAAGTAATTCTAAATTACATCCAGATTGCTCTTTTCTCTTCATTTTCCTTAGTGCCTTTCTGTCTTTGCGGTTAAAAAGTAAGATAAGGCATTAAGCCATGCAGTCCACCCTCGCGTCCAAAACCACTTTCTTTGTATCCTCCAAAAGGAGAAGTAGGGTCGAACTTGTTGTAAGTATTAGCCCAAACCACACCAGCACGTAACTTCGAGGTCAGGTTAAAAATCTTCGAACCTTTGTCAGTCCATACTCCAGCCGAAAGACCGTATGGTATGTTATTGGCTTTTTCAATCACCTCTTCAATGGTGCGGAATGTTTGAATGGTAAGCACAGGCCCAAATATTTCTTCTTGCACAATGCGATGCGATTGAGAAGCATTAAGAAATAAAGTTGGTCTACAGAAATAACCTTTCGTTGGAAGTGCGCATGACGATTGGTACATCTCGGCACCTTCGTTTTTACCAATGGTGATGTATTTATTTATTTTTGATAATTGTTCTTTCGAGTTTATAGCACCGATGTCGGTGTTTTTATCCAGTGGGTCGCCCACAATAAGGGTTTCCATTCTATCCTTTAATTTACGGATAACCACATCGGCCACTCCTTCTTGAATAAACAACCGCGAACCCGCACAACAAACATGGCCTTGATTGAAAAAGATACCGTTGATAATACCTTCTACCGCTTGATCGATAGGAGCATCATCAAAAATAATGTTCGCTGCTTTTCCTCCAAGTTCAAGCGTTAATTTTTTACTTGTACCCGCAATGGATTTCTGAATGAGTTTACCTACATCAGTAGAACCAGTAAATGCTATTTTGTTAATGTCAGGATGATTAACAATGGCTGCACCTGTGCTGCCAGCGCCAGTAACAATGTTCACCACCCCGTTAGGCAATCCGCTATCGCGAATAAGTTCGGCAAGTTTAAGTGCAGTGAGCGAAGTAGATTCGGCAGGTTTAAGCACAACTGTATTTCCAGTAGCCAATGCAGGAGCTATTTTCCAAGCCGCCATCAGTAAAGGAAAATTCCAAGGAATAATTTGACCCGCAACACCCAATGGTTTTGGATTTCGATTTGGGAAAGCATACTCAAGTTTGTCGGCCCATCCAGCATAATAGAAAAAATGATTGGCCGCAAGCGGAATATCAATATCGCGGCTTTCGCGAATTGGTTTTCCTCCATCCAATGTTTCAATCACCGAAAATTCGCGAGCACGCTCTTGCATCAATCGTGCAATACGATAAATGTATTTACCACGTTCGCTAGCCGAAATCTTGCTCCATTTCTCGAATGCTTTTCGTGCAGCACTCACCGCCTTGTTCACATCCGTTTGGTCGGCTTCGGCAATGTCGGCAAGCTTTTGTTCAGTTGCTGGATTATAAGTTGCAAAATATTTTTTGCTATGTGGTTTCACAAATTCACCATCGATGAACAAATCATATTGCTTTTTCAATGAGATGTGTTTGGTATCTTCCAAAGCAGGAGCGTAAGCCCAGTCGGTTTTAAAATCCAATGAAGGTTGTTTTGTCTTTTTTGTCATAAAAATAATTTAATCTTTCGAAAAATAATCAATGCTTTGATAAACTCCTGAGGCTTCTTTGGCAATTTGCATCAACACATCGTTTGCCAAACTGCTTGCCCCAAACCGAAACCATTCGTTCGACAACCATGCGCCACCAAGCGTTTCACGAACCATTACTAAATAATGAATAGCTGCTTTAGAAGTTGAAATACCACCTGCGGGTTTCATACCAACCATTCTACCTGTTTTATAATAATAATCGCGAATAGCTTCTAGCATCACCAAAGTAACAGGCATAGTAGCAGCAGGAGATATTTTCCCTGTTGATGTTTTTATAAAATCGGCACCAGCGGCCATTGCTATTTCACTTGCTCTTCGCACATTGTCTAAGGTTGACAGTTCGCCCGTTTCAAAAATCACTTTTAAACGAGCCGTGCCACAAGCTTCTTTGATAGAAGCAATTTCATCAAATACAAAATTGTAATTCCCGCTTAAAAATTCACCACGAGAAATAACCATATCAATTTCGTCAGCGCCATTATCAACCGCAAACTTGGTATCTGCTATTTTCACATCATGTGTTGATTGCCCACTAGGAAAAGCAGTAGCAACTGAAGCTACTTTTACGGAAGAGCCTTTCAAAGCATCCTTCGCAATTTTAACCATCGAAGGATAAACACAAACGGCTGCAACAGTTGGTAAATTAGGAATTACATCGTGAAGATGAACTGCTTTGTAACACATTTGTTTTACTTTCCCTTCGGTATCTTTACCTTCAAGGGTGGTAAGGTCAATCATGTTTAAAATCATTTTAAGCGCTTGTCCTTTCGATGATTTTTTGATACTTCGTGTGGTGAATCGAGCTACACGCTCCTCCACTCCTACTTGGTCGATAACAGGTGTGTTTTTAAAATCGGGTAAGGTATTGGTTCTACTCATACTTATATATAAAGTGTATGAGCAAAGATATTTAAATAATCATTTTGTAGGCAAAGAAAAATAGAAGGATTGAAAATGAAAATGAATTTAAGAAAGCACGCTTGGCATTTTTAGCATCTCCAAGTGAGGAATATTATCTTCGAGATACTCATCACCAACAGTCACAAAACCTAAGTCGGTATAAAACTCCTTAAGGTACATTTGTGCACTAATACGGATGGGCACATTACCATAAATATTTTTTACTGAATCCAGCGTTTTCAGCATGAGTTCTTTCCCAATACTTTTTCTCCTTAGTTTTTTGGGTATCACTACTCGGCCAATAGAAACTTCTTTATACGAAAGGCCAGCAGGGAGAATACGCGCATAAGCAATCAATTTATCAGCAGTATCGAATCCCATTAAATGAAACGACTGAGCATCTTTTCCATCGGCATCTTGATAAATACACTTTTGCTCAATAACAAATACTTCAGCGCGCAAACTCATAATATTGTAGAGTTTGATCGGACTTAGTTCCTTGAATTTTTTTAATTGCCAGTCAATTGTCATTTGACACAAATGTATCAAAAATGAATTAATGAACAATTATTTTTTTGCAATTTGTGTGAATGACCATCGAATTCGATGGAAGAACAATTAATGTACTAAAGTTTCTCGCAGTAACTCAAAAACAATTTCAATGCTATTTGCTTTTCTGTATCGTAGTTGAATTTGATATGATGGTTGAGGTAATCGGCAATGTCGGTATGGTATACATTCAACTCTTTAAGTTCACTTATTAATTGAGTGCGATTGTCCAATCCAAATTTAAGAGCTTGATTAAATGAATTGATAAAAGTTTCTGGTAGCGGCTTGTTGGCTACCCAGCACGCAAAAACAAAAGGCAATTGTGTAAACTTTTGCCATTCCTCAGAGAGGTCGTAGGCATATTTGTATTTGTTTTCTAATCCAAATGTTCTATCGCCAATAATAACGGCTGCAGTAGTATCTTTTATGTTGTTTTCGAAATTAGCTTCCGCATTTATCCATGTTGGAGAAATTTTCCAATAATTATTTGCTAGAACCTTTACCAATGTCACTGATGTTCTGCTTTGATAATCGAGCAGAATGGTGGAGATTTCTTGAAGAGGTACTTCGCTATACATCATTACTGAAGTCACCTTTCCTTCGGCACCAATGCAATAATCGCTTATAATATAGTGTTCTTTCAGTTTAGGAATGACAGCAATAGGAATTAGGCCTAGGTCTACTTCACCATTTAAAAGTTTACGAGCACAATCAGATGGAATATCTAAACTTAGTTCGACATTATTAATAAGTTCGGAATGTTTCAAACCATAAATAAAAGGCTTTGAGTTAAGATAGGATACCACCGAAATTTTTACTTTCTCCATTACTTGCATGTTCGTTACAAAATTATGAGAGGCAAAAATAGATATTCCTCATTAATGAGCATGCATATTAATTTGCTATTGACATTTTTTATTACCTTTATCATCAATTAAAAAATATTATGAGCATAACAAATGAACAAATTTTAGACGCATTAAGAAATGTAGACGATCCTGATTTGAAAAAAGACCTTGTAACACTCGGTATGATTGAGGATTTAAAAGTAGAAGGAAAGAATGTGAGTTTCACGGTAATGTTAACCACTCCAGCATGCCCAATGAAAGAAATGATTCACAAAGCATGTGTGAATGCAGTTCTTCATTTTGTAGACAAAGACGCAATTGTGAATGTAAAGATGAGTGCTAACGTGACAGCAAATAAGAATTCTGCTCCAATGTTACCTAATGTAAAAAACATAATAGCAGTAGCATCTGGAAAAGGAGGTGTTGGAAAATCAACCGTTGCATCTAATCTTGCAGTAGCATTGGCAAAGCAAGGAGCATCTGTAGGCCTTGTGGATGCTGATATTTATGGACCATCGCAAACAATAATGTTTGACGTGGTGCACGAAAAGCCCATGGTCAAAGAAATGGATGGAATAACAAAAATAATCCCTGTGGAAAACTACGGAGTAAAATTATTGTCCATTGGTTTTTTTGCTGATACAGAACAAGCAATTGTTTGGAGAGGGCCAATGGCAGCAAAAGCTTTGATGCAATTGTTTTCGGATGCCGATTGGGGACAATTGGATTATATGATTATAGATTTACCTCCAGGAACAGGAGATATTCAACTCTCGTTAGTTACTGACATAAAAGTAAATGGTGTGGTCATCGTAAGTACACCTCAGAATGTTGCATTAGCAGATGCACAAAAAGGGGTATCGATGTTTATGATGCCAAAAATAGATGTACCTGTATTGGGAATTGTAGAGAACATGTCCTACTTTACTCCAGCCGAATTGCCAAACAACAAGTATTATATCTTCGGAAAAGATGGTGCTAAAAAACTTGCCGAAAAGCTGAACATTCCTTTATTGGGCGAAATTCCGCTTGTTCAAAGTATTTGTGAATCAGGTGATGTAGGGCGTCCAGCGGTGCTTCAGGAAAACACTCCTCAAGCAATCGCATTTATGGAAATGGCTAAAAACATTGCACAACAAGTATCAATAGTGAATGCACGAAGAGAGGTTGTACTTTCATAGTACTATTTCTAAAACCAAACTGACTTCAGATATTAAATGGAAACAATTATAAAAAGAGTAGAAGAAGCACTTGATCAGATTCGTCCCTTTTTAAAGGCAGATGGAGGTGATGTATTATTGCTTGAAATAACTTCTGATTTTATTGTGAAACTAGAATTGGTTGGAGCGTGTAAATCGTGCTCCATGAATGTTATGACTTTAAAGACAGGCATAGAAGAAAGCATAAAGCGAGCTGTGCCTGAAATAAAAGCAATACAAGCAGTTAATGTTACAATAACGGTGTAATTAATGGCTGTATGAAAAAACAATTTATTCTTCCTTTTTTTGTTTTCAGTATACTGCTGCTCCAATATTCATGTACACCAGAATTAAAGGTACCTGAACCATTCGCAGGAAATGCAAACTTTTCGAAATCCATTGCAATAGGAGGCGATTTCTTAGCAGGCTATCAAGATGGAGCCTTGTTTGCAAAAGGTCAACGATTAAGTATACCTGCATTGCTCGCTGAACAATTCAAACTAGTTGGGGGCTCCAATTTTAACCAAGCTTTGATGCCGGATGAAAGTGGCTTAGGACTTGGAGGAGTTCCTTGGCGGCAGCCATTTTTCTCATCCTTCCATTTAGGTTATAAAACAGATTGTCAACATGTGACTTCACTGAATCCTTTAAACACAGTTATTACAATAGGGAACGCCACTCCTTACTTAACAGGAATAGCAGGCAATAGTATTCAAAATCTCGCAATTCCTTTTGCAAGTACTGCTAATTATTTTAATCCTGATTTCGGAATGAGTTTTTCTTCAGGGAATAGAAATCCTTACTATAATCGCATTGCCAGCAATCCAGGTGTTTCAACATTATATTCTGATGCGAAAGCTCAAAATGCAACATTCATTACAGCTTGGCTTGGGATGGAGGACATCTATAATTATGCCAGTAGTGGCGGTGTAGGAACTCCCATTCCTTCTGCTGCAACATTTAGTGCTCGACTTGATTCTATAATTGGAGGGTTGACTGCAAATGGTGCAAAGGGAGTACTAGCAACTATTCCCGATTTCAGAGATTTCCCATACTATACATTGGTTGCTTGGAATGCAGCAAACATGAGTCAAGTACAAGCCGATTCATTGAACGATGTTTGGAATAACATTGCTGGTTATATGCAGATTCATTTTAATGCGGGTAACAATGGGTTTATTATTCGCGATGCAAGTGTTAGTAATGGAGGATTGCGCCAATTACACAGTGGGGAATACATCACCTTGTCGGTGCCTTTAGACTCCATGAAATGTTTTAAATATGGTTTAATCCAAAACCTAATCAATGATTATTATGCCCTAGATAGTAGCGAGGTGTTTACAATAGACCAAGCAATTAGTGCCTATAATTCAATCATTACGCAGAAGGCTGCACAATATGATTTTGCTTTGGCCGATATTTCATCATTTATGAAGTCGGTAAAAACAGGAATTACTTGGGATGGTGTAAGTTTCAATGCAGAATTTGTTACAGGTGGATTTTTTAGTTTAGATGGCTATCACCCAAACCAAAAGGGATACGCCCTATTCGCAAATGAATTCATAAAGGCTATTAATACAAAATATCAAGCGGCCATTCCATTAACCAATTGTGTTGAATGCGATGGGGTAAAATTCCCCTAGTTTATTTTCGTTAAAATTAATGAAGTTCCAAATACTTCATTAATTCAAGCTTTTTGTGGGAATTAAAAAGAATAACTCAAACCGAGCATCGCGCTGAAGCGTTGACTGGGATAATTACTATATCGATAATAACGAACGTTTGCAATGTTATTCATATTGATAAAGAAGCCAAGTTTCTTTGTATATCTATATTCTCCTCCAATATTTGCATCAAAAAACGATTTGAGCTGATTGGCCACCACTAATTGTTGAGTTGTGTTTTCGTTTTCAATTGTCTTATAATATTGATTATCTAAATAAAACAACTCAATTTTCGCAACAATCTTGTCAGACAAATTGTAGTTGCCATTTAAAGTAAATTTCACTTGTGGAGTATACCATGCGCGCAATTCTGTTTTCATCTTGTAGTTATAGTAATCTCCTCTCAAACTGAAACGCAACTTTTCTCGCAATTGATACCCTACTTCACCATGAGCAGTCAACTCTTCAGCATCATCATAGATAACATTAAATCTATTACTAAGTAAGTCTTTCGTATCATTCTCATAAAGCATCATATTACCAATACTCGCGTAGGAAACTTGTGTCGAATACGAAACAGTGTTCGTTATATTTCCCTTTATACCTCCAAAAAGTTTATACTTCTGGTTAGTATTCGTCATCTTCAGCCCTGAGAGAACAAAAGGATTTTCATCCGTGATTACCTTATAACTATTTTTATGTAAGCCTCCGGTAGCACCTATATATGGAATGATGATGTTATCAATGATATTGTAAGTCAAATTAAAGTTAGGATAGAAATAATACTTTGTTTCTTCCAATTTGTTCATGGTAGCATTAATACCTATTGTTGCGGAATACTTTTCGGATGAAGCACTGAAATTGGGGTTAATAGAAATAATTACGTCATTAAATGTATCCTTAGCTGTTTTGTAGTTGTAATAATCTACAAGTCCATTTACTTTTAAATATTCCTTTCCTATTTTTGTACCCACAAACCCTGCTACCTTAATATTATTTTCAGAAGCTTTGTACAAATCAGCGAGATTATAATAATTCAAATTCACCTCATGGTTATACCTAGAATCATTAGTGTAATGGCTCGACAAGTTGGCATTAGCGGAAAAGTAATTGAATCGCTGTACCGTTGCATCTTTCGATAAATCTTGAAGGTTGGCATCGTATCCATAAAAGTGAACCACATTTCGTGCATAATCAAAATTCCCAAACAAGGTATGTTCTTTCAAAAATTTCTTTCCGTACAAATTAATTTCATTATCACTAAATCCAGAAAATCCGAAGTCTTTCAAAGTAGCAGAAGAAGACAAATGTTTCATTCTAACACCATATGCGTAATCCTTAGAACGTAGGCTATTGTACCAAACCTCTGCATAAGGAGTTGTATAATTACCGAATCCAAGTTTTACTAAGGCATTATAAAGCTTAGTAAGTGGTTCACCAACCATTTGGGCCGCGGGAATAGGAGTTACGTCAAATCCAGTATTAATTTTCTGAGAACTTATACTATAACCTTTCACAGGAAGCTTTTGAGTGGAATCAACAACAACAGGATTCTCATTGATTTTGTTTGCATCTGCAACCGTTGGTCTATATTCTCCAATACTTATTACAATATTAGAATCCAAACTTCTTGTTTGAGAAAAGGAATTATTTGACAGGAAAGACATGAATAATGCTACTCCAATATATATCTTTAAAAGATGTTTTTGCATTGTGCTCATTTTAATTTTCTAAAACTAATCTTGTTTCGTTTCAATACTATCCTTAATAACCTGAGGTTCTATAAACAAATCATTTTGTTGAGGCGAATTACCTTCGAATTCAATTTTCAAAGGTTCATTCATTGGTTTCGGTTGTTTTTCAGCCTCTTCAGCAGCAAGTATTTTATCTAGCTTTTCTTGTGCCAATTTCTTTGTCTCTTTAATGTCTGATTCAGATAGTATTCCCTTCAATGTTGCCTTGGCCTGAAAATTATCCTTTAGAGCAACATAATTATCAGCAAGCAAAATCATCGATTTATCAGTCCAATATGGAAAGTCTCCCTCCCCATTTATCAAATCGAAAATAGTCTTCTGCGACTGTTTAAAGTCATTCTTCAGATATTGAATGTATGCAACATTGTATTTCGCTTCCGTTCCATTTTCACTCTTCGAAGCATTCGCAACCAACTGATATTCTGTTAAGGCCTCCTCATATTTTTCAGTTGCTAAATCAGAAGAAGCAATAACAAAGTGTGCCTCATTTAACAACTCGTTATTCGGCTTTTCTAAACTTATTACTTTATTCGCATATGCGATAGCATCAGGGTACAGTTTCAATTGGTAATTGCATCGCATCAATCCTATCTTTGAAACTGCACCATTTTTAGCATTCTCTGCTATTTGTTCCAATTGTTTATAATAATCTAACGCTTGGGTATAATTTTGCTTCTTAAAAACAATATCTGAGGCTCTACTTAATGATTGTTCTGTAAATTCACTCTTCGTTTGGCCTATCACGTAAGTATAACCAGCCAAAGCAGCTTCCGAATTTCCAACTTTATATTCGCATTCCGCTTTATAAAAATTAGCTTGAAGCACGAATATTCCATTTGCAAATTTCTGAATATACTTGTCAAAATCCTTAATTACGTTATTGCAGTCCTGCTCTAGGTAATGTGTTTTGCCAATGTTATATGTTATTGAATCTAGAGCTGCTTGAGGGATGGTTGCTCCTACAGAACCCAAGTACTCTTCCATTTTCTGCACATCGCCTTTAGAAGTATATATTTTCTTGACGATATCAATAGCAGTGTTTGCGTCAGGCGATTTACGGTCTCTTTTAATTAATCTATCAAAATAGGATAAGGCATTTTCATCATCTTTCTGATTGTAATAGATGAGGCCAATTTTACTCAAGCAAGTATTTTCATATATGCTATTTGGATAATCTTCAGTGAATTTTTTGAAGCCTGATAAAGCAAGCTCCGTTTGGTTGTCGGACATATAGGTGTTGGCAAGCTCAAACTTTGCCCGTTGAACATAAGTGGAACTAGTACCCGAATAGGTTTGGATAAACAATTTCAAATCCGCAATTTTTTCCGAATACTTTTTCTGAACTCCATATGCCAAAGCCCTTTGGAACAAAGCATAATCGGCATTTATTAACTTCATCTTGTACGACTGATCGTAATAGTCAACAGCGTTGGAGTAATCGCGGGTCATGAAATAACCATCCCCAATTCTGTTCAACGCATCATTTACTTTTTTCTCGTCTGCTTTGGTTTTGAATGTTACAAATTTTCGAAACCACAAAATGCTATTGTTCCAATCATCTAACTTGTAGTAGGCATATCCAATGTTGTAGTTTGCATCGCTGTATTCTGAACGACTTATAGATCCAGGCTCTGCAATATACTCCGAATAATTGTCGATTGCTTTTTGATAGTTTTTTTCTCTGTAATACGATTCAGCCTTCCAATAAACAGCGTTCGCTCGTATCGCTTTATCAAAATTATATTTCTGCGATTGCTCGAAAGATTTTATTGCTGAAGTGAATTCCGAATTATTAAATAGCTCAACGCCTCGATAGTAGGCAATCTTTTGGTAGGCCTGCTTTAATTCTGGAGTAAGTGTTTTAATATTCTCAATGGCAACCAAAGCTTCTTTGTAACTCTTCGTGGTGATAAAAACATTCACTAAATAAGTATACGCTTCATCGATTCTTGACGAATTTGGATAATCAGTAATGTACTTTTGAAACGCTTTGATTGCTTCGTTGTAAGGGTTAAATGAAAGTTCATAACATAACTTAGCATAGTTGTACAGTGCATCTTCTTGTATAACTTTATCAAAATTGAGTCGAGATGCGCGCCCGAAAGCAGTAAGTGCATTTTGCTTTTTATCGGCTTTCAAATAACAATCTGCGATATGATAGTTGGCATTTTGACTTAACGAATCGTCAATATCTGTTGTTTTTACAAAATAACTTTCAGCACTTACATAATCATTTGTTTTGTAATAAGCATATCCCATTTGGTAATTGTCTTGTCTTTGCAAGCCATTGGCTGCCTTCTCATACTTTTTTAAATACGGAATTGCTTCTTTGTACCTCGATGTTCGGTAATAGGACTCTCCAAGTATCCTAGCAATTTCGGGTGCTCGTTTGGTGTTAACTGAATCGAGAAGAGCGGGAGCATAACTAATTACATCGTTATACTTTCCTTGTAAATAATAGATTTGTGCGATATAAAATGGCACTACCGACCCGAATGTTTCATTCTTTTGTAGTAATAAGAAATCCTTCAAAGCGGTTTCGTAGTTCTTTTCGCTATAAGCGATATGAGCATAATAATATTTAGCAGATGAAGCATACTTATTATCAATATCCTTTATTTCGTTCAAATCCTTTTTCGCCTCTACTATTTTATTCTCTACAAAATAACTATACCCTCGCTTAAAATAGTATTCCGCTAATTCATCCTTCGTCAAATCATACACATCAACCTTTTCGAACCAATTGAGAACTTCTTTATACTTCTTCTTTCTGTAATTATATTTACCGAGATAAAAATAAGCAGCTTTTACTTTTGCACTTTCTGGATGATTTTTCACAAATTGCTTCAAGAAAAGTTCTCCATCTTTGTTGAACAATTCGATTGCACAGATTGCATGGTAATACTCAGCATCAATACGAACAAGTGATTGCGGGTCGGTGTAAACTTCCATTGTTTTCATAAAACTCTTTTGCGCAGCACCGTACTTTTCCTTTTGAAAAAGCTCAATACCCTTTTCAAACTCAAGGTCCTTATGGGTATAGATGTTCGTTTTTTGTGCTGAAACTATAACGGAAAGAAAAATTCCCATTAGTATTCCTATTGCCTTTATCTTATTCATCGCGTTGTTTAGGTATCAATGGTGTAAAATTAGTCAGGATAGATGCAGTAAGTTTTAAGGTTCGAATAAGTTATTAACCTTAGCTTGTTAAAACTATTGCCAAGAAAAAATTCCATGCTGTTGATGAATGGTGTAATTTTCGCAATATTTAATTACGTAAAAATGTCATTAGACACAATTATACAACTCGAAAACGCATCCATTTTTCAAAAACACAATTTGGTACTTACCAATGTTTCACTCAGAATTGACAAAGGGGAGTTTGTGTATCTGCTCGGAAAAACGGGAAGCGGGAAAAGCAGCTTGCTTAAAACTTTATATGCCGACTTAGATTTAATAGATGGTAGCGGTGTAGTTGCAGGTTACGACTTAAAGACAATAAAACTCAAAGAAATTCCTTTCTTAAGACGTAAACTCGGCATCGTGTTTCAAGACTTCCAGCTACTTACCGACCGAACAATAAACGAAAACCTTATGTTCGTGCTCAAAGCAACTGGATGGAAAAACAAACAGGAAATGCAAAAGCGCATTCAAGATGTGCTCGAAAAAGTGCATCTCACGACCAAAGGATTTAAAATGCCTCATGAACTTTCGGGTGGTGAGCAACAACGCATTTCAATCGCACGTGCTTTGTTGAACGACCCTGAGCTTATACTTGCTGACGAGCCAACAGGAAACCTCGACCCTGAGACATCAGAAGGCATCATGAATCTATTATTAGAAATTAGTAGAAGTGGAAGAGCTGTATTGATAGCTACTCACGACATCATGATGTTCGACAAATTCCCATCGCGCACCATCAAATGTGAGAATGGCAAACTAACGGAAGCCGCTTAATCGTTTATTTCTTTAACAGCTTTATCGATTTTCGGATTTGGTAATAACTGTTTTCCGACAGTTCATGCTCAATACTTCCAGAAGTAATATTTAACTTGATGTGTTCTATCTCTTCTTTTTTGTGTTGGGCGTATTCTTCTTTGGTAAGTACTTGGTTTATTCTAAGCTTCTCCAACTGCTGTTTGGTCAAATGATAAGAAAGTTCAATGCCTGGTGACGAGTTGCCTGCTATAGTCACTGCACCACAACCCAAGCAACTTTTCTTTCCTTTAAAACAATTTAAAGTCAACTTTTCTCCATTCGACAATGTAAAAATTAACTCTTCCCCCTCCTTTGCTTCCATCGGTTTGGGTTCATTCAAAATTATTCTTATTTCGAAAAAATAGGCCGAATCAACTTGTGACATTCTGAAGTAAGAATTGAATTGCCCTGTTTTGGTAAATTTCTCCCAGCTAGTATGCTTAATGAGCAAATGCGATACAGGGTCAATTTTCACTTCCTCCAATTTTTGTGCATAGTTAACGATTGGAAATAAAATGAGTAGGGCAACAATAATTTGTTTTAACATCGATGGAAAATTTAGAACACAATAATACACAACTTATTCAAAAGGCAAAAAAAATAATATGTTAATTTGAGTTACAATCGATGAGTAGGATTCATCTACAAAAGAAATTTGTTTGACATTCGTCATTCGATTTAAATAAATATACTTATTTTTCGTTTATAGTAAAAGTGTAATTTTATCCAATGACATTTAGAATCGCATTTATTTCATTCATCTTTTGCATCACGAGCATTCTTTTGCCCGTGATTTCTAATGCTCAAGTGGTGGGTGATACGGTGAAAAAAAACCTTCCTTATGTGATTGACACCACTAAAAATCTGAACAAACTCCCTTCTACCAATTTTCTTGAAGCTCGCAAATCCACTAACGACAGCTTAAAGAACAAAGAGGCAAACGACCAACACAACGAGTTCTCGCTTTTAATTACTTCACCAAAAGATGAAATTCTTCTTAAAAAATTGGAGTATAAAAAAACTTTTAAGACACGAAGTGAACGCGACAAGGAATTGCAAAATGTATTGTTCACTTGTTATGACAATGCCTATTTGCTTGCTTCGTACGATAGCTTGAGAAATGACTCTTCCTTCATGAAGGCTTATTTGGAATTCGGAGTTCAATACAAATGGGCGAAGCTTTCGAAGGGAAATGTGGATGAAGGAGTGCTTAGCGAAATTGGGTTTAGGGAAAAACTATATAGCAACAAACCGTTGTACTATAAGAATATTAAGAAGATTGAAGAAAAATTAATTTCCTATTACGAGAATCATGGATATCCTTTTGCCTCGGTAAAGCTCGACAGCATCACAATTTCAGACAATAGCATGAGTGCACAACTCAAACTTGATAAAAATATATCCGAGAAAATTGACAGCGTAGTAATCAGGGGCAATGCGAAAATAGCTCCCGTATTTCTGTACAATTATCTTGGGGTTAAACCTGGAAGTCCTTACAACGAATCGATGTTGAAGAAGGTAAATACTCGCATTGCCGAGCTACCTTTTGTACGCTCCACTAAACCGGCAACCATTACGTTTACTGACAAATTCAATAAACTCATTTTGAACCTTGAGAAAAAAAGGGCCAGCCAATTTGATGGCATTATTGGAATACTTCCCGATGACAAAACGGGGAAAATATTATTTACAGGCGATGTACAACTAAAGCTGCAAAACAGCTTGGGCAGAGGCGAATTGATAGATTTAAATTGGCGGAGGTTGCAAACCCAAACCCAAGATTTAAAATTGAGATTGGTATATCCTTTCCTCTTTCACACCCCATTTGGTGTGGATTACACGTTTAAACTTTACAAAAAAGACACGACCTTTTTGGAAGTAAACCAAAACGTAGGCATTCAATACTTGCTGAATGGAGGAAACTACATCAAAATATTCTATAACAACAAAACCTCTTCTTTGCTTTCTACCAAAGGATACGAGAACATTACCACCTTGCCACCTTATGCCGATGTAAGCACCAATATGTACGGTATTGGCCTGAAGTACGAACGTTTGGATTACCGTTTAAATCCTCGTAGAGGTTTTACAGTGTTGATGAATGCCAGTGTTGGAACAAAGGATATCAAGAAAAATGCAAAGGTAAACCCTATCGCGTATGACAATATTGAGCATCTGAGTTCTACCATCTACAATGGCGATTTCGAAGGAGCTATTTTCCTTCCACTTTTCAGTAGAAACACGATAAAGATTGGAAGTCAGGATGCCTTCCTATATGGACCCACCATTTTTCAGAATGAACTTTTACGCATTGGTGGATTAAAATCATTACGAGGGTTTGACGAAGAATCCATTTACGCTTCTGCTTATTCCATATTTACCATAGAATATCGTTTTATCTTAGAACAAAACTCCTACCTATACCTCTTTGGCGACCAAGCCTATTACGAAAACCATTCAGCTAACTTAAAATTAGTGGAACACGACACCCCCTATGGATTCGGTGCTGGCATTAGCTTCCAGACCAAAGCTGGAATATTTTCCATCAGCTATGCGTTGGGAAGTCAACAAAACAACAAGATAGAACTGAAGAGTGGAAAAATCCATTTTGGAATTGTAAATTATTTTTAATTTGATAAGTATTCATTTGCAGGTGACCACATGCGAATTAATTATTAATTTTACATGCTTTTATTAAAACTCCTATTTCAGATTTCAAATCATTTGAAGTAGTACTAAGGTATCAATGAAAAAAATAGCGTTATATACATTATTCATCTTTTTTTCTATCTCTTGCGGCTCGTCCAAGAAGATGGTGAATAAAGGGCAAAACACGACTTATAAAAAAGAAGTATATACCATCCATCCGCAATTTGTAGTGTTCAACATCAGCGACACACTTAGCGAATTGCATTTCAAAATAGCGAGTAAAGAACTACTCTACACCCGCCCGGATGGAATTAACTTTTCATCAAACGTTCTTGTTTCTTATCGATTAATGCCTTCCTTCGACTCCCGCGAAATAGTGGATAGTTCTTCGGTACGAGTGGTGGACGAAAACAATACAGCCTCGGATAAGAATTTAATTGGCAAAATCAATATTCATGCGTTGGCTCATCATACATACTATTTACGTGTAACTGTAGCCGACTTGAATAGAAATATAACTGTATCGAATGTGTTGCCTATTGAGAAGGTGAATGATTTGAATCGTCAGAATTTCATCGTTAAATCAAAGGCGACAGATGTACCGTTGTTCTGCAACTACACCAAAACAGGCGAGGAAGTTTCTATCAAATACAAAGCAAAGATTGGTGTGAACGTGTATGTGCGCTATTACAATCGCAACTTCCCTTTGGCGGCTCCTCCTTTTTCACTCAGCGAAGCAGAGCCTTTTAAATACAAACCCGATAGTACTTTTGTGCTTCAAATGTCGGCTGAAGGAAACCTTAATTTTACTGCCACTCGGAAAGGGTTTTATCATTTTCAGTTGGATACTACCAAACGTGATGGACTCACACTTTTCAATTTTTCGGAATTGTTTCCGGATGTAAAAAAAGCCGAAGACATGGTGAATCCATTGCGTTTCATTACTTCGAAACAAGAATATGATGACCTTACTTATAGCACCAACAAAAAAGTTTCGGTGGAGAAATTTTGGATAAACTGTGCTGGCAATCAAGACAAAGCACGCGAAGCCATTAGAAAGTATTATACGCGCATACAAGACGCTAACCTTTATTTCACTTCGTACCTCGAAGGCTGGAAAACCGACCGTGGCATGATTTTCCTGATATTTGGCGCTCCAACTTCCATCTATCGAACTGCTATTTCCGAATCATGGAATTATGGAGAAGAAAACAATATTAATTCGCTGCAATTCTCATTTACCAAAGTCCTTAACCCTTTTACTGATAATGATTATACACTCGAACGTTCGGTTGTTTACAAGCAATCGTGGTATACATCAGTGGATAACTGGCGACAAGGAAGAACGTATTTACAAGATTAACAAACGAAACATCACACCAACGAATAGAAAATATGCAAACAAAAGAACAGAGACGAGAAGAGGAAAATTTATTATTCGGGTTGCGTCCAATAATTGAAGCCATCAAAGCAGGGAAAGAAATCGAACGATTATTTGTTCAAACAGGGCTTAAAAATGAACTCTACAGCGAGTTGATGGTCCTATTGAAACAACACGAAATACCTTTTCAATATGTACCTCTCGAAAAGATCAACCACTTAACCAACAAGAATCATCAAGGTGTGGTGGGTTATCTTTCCTCTATCACCTATCATAAGATTAAGAAACTTTTACCGCTTGTATTTGAAAAAGGAAAAACTCCTTTGATACTTATACTCGATCGAATTACTGACGTGAGAAACTTTGGAGCCATTGCACGTACTGCCGAATGCGCAGGTGTTGATGCCATCATCATACCAAAGAAAGGCGGAGCACAAATAAATGCTGATGCCATCAAAACCTCTGCTGGAGCTTTACACAAGGTTCCTGTTTGTCGTGAGGTAGACTTAAAAGTTGTAATCGAGTATTTACGCGAGAGTGGTTTACAGGTTATCGCTTGTACCGAAAAGACTACGGATGTCTATTCACAACACGACTATACACTGCCTGTTGCACTTATTTTAGGTTCCGAAGAAAACGGTGTATCCACCGAATATTTGAACCTATCGGATGCACATGCCAAGATACCTATGATGGGAAACATTGGCTCCTTAAACGTTTCGGTGGCAGCAGGTGTTATCTTATACGAAGCCGTGCGTCAGCGCTTAAACGATTAGATGAGTAAGGTAAAAATTAAATATAATCCCTTTTACTTAGTTTTTATCCTTGTTCTTGTTTCGCGAATCCCCTTTATTTTTGCGGGCTACGGCATCGAAGAAGATTCGTGGGGCATTGCCTTAGCCGCTTATCACACGCACCTTAGCCATGTTTACGAACCTTCCCGTTTTCCAGGGCATCCTGTTCAAGAGCTTATCTATTCAGCGCTTTGGGGTGGAGGCCCTGTTTTGTTCAATGGCCTATCAGCCTTGATGAGCGCCATTGGTGCCATGTACTTTGCGCGATTCTTGCATCATATGCAGTTCAAAAATTATTTGATTGGCGCTTTGGCCTTCGCATTTATTCCTGTGGTTTACATCAGTAGCACTTATACCATCGATTTTATTTGGACCGAAACATTTGTCCTCATTAGTTTGTATCTCCTTGCAACCAACCGATTGGCGCTTGCTGGAGTATTCTTAGGATTAGCCATTGGTTGTCGCATCACTAGCGGAGCCTTACTCATTCCTTTTACTTATATGGTTTGGATGAATGGAAACCGAAAAACCCTTTTGAAACACATCATTGGGTTTGTCTGTTTAACACTAATCGTTGCGGGCCTTTCGTATGCTCCCCTCTTTAAACAATTCGGAATAAATTTCCTTATGTATTACGATCAATTTGCCTACCCACCCATGAGCAAAGTACTTTATAAGATGATACCTGGTGTGCTTGGCACCTTGGGCGTTGTGGCGGTACTCATCGCTTTGCCAATGGCAATCACGAATTGGAAATCGCGCTCTTCCGAAAACCTCGAAGCCCGGTCGCACATAAAAACTTATACCTACACCATCTTAATGATAGTAGTGCTTTACACCATCTCCTATTTCCGTTTGCCGCAGAAATCAGGGTATATGATTACCGTCCTCCCCTTTTTGATTTGGTGGGCTGCGATTTACCTAAAGCAAAAACACTTTATCGTCATTTGTTCGCTCTTCATTCTTTCTCCATTTTTCTTTAGCATCAACCTCACTGATAAATTAAGAGGTGCCGAACACTCCAGCATGGCGGTAGTTTTCGAGGTATCGGGACAAGAACTATTTTTCGACCCACTTACTGGCCCCATCTTTTCGGACTATTCGAAAAGAATGCAAAAGATAAAATACACCAAAGCCGTGATTGACAAAACAGAAACCATTCAATCGAAAACGGTGATAATAGCTGGCTGGTGGTACAATGAAATAATGGTAACAAAAATTGGTCAAAACGAAAACAAATCCATTACCTTTGAACCCTATTTAGGTGAAAAAGAAATGAGGGCATACATTGCGAAAGGCTATCAACTATTTTACTTGCCCGAGCAAAACAAGTACAACGATGAGATGTACAAAATATCAATAACCAATGACCTTTCGAAACCTTTTTCAATAGATTAAATAAAATAAAAATGTACTAAAGATGTCGATAATAAAACAAACTTATGAGATGAATGCTAAGCCTAGCGATGTTTTCGAGGCCTTAGTAAATCCTGATATTATTCAACACTGGAGTGGTGACGAAGCTAAAATGAGTGCCGAAGTAGGAGGAACATTTTCGCTATGGGGCGGACAGATGTTTGGTACCAATTTAGAAGTGGTACCGAATAAGAAATTGGTACAAGAATGGTGTTACGACCAATGGGCACAGCCTTCGAAGGTAACCCTTACGCTTAAAGGAAAAGGTAAAACCACTACAGTGACATTGCTTCATGAAGATGTTCCAGAGAAATCGCTGAAAAGCATTGCCGAAGGTTGGGACAGCTATTACCTTGGTGCTATTCGCGAAATGTTTGAAAAGAAACAACAAGTAAAACTTACCTAAACCACTCGCTGCAATAGGCTTTTCGCTTGCTTGCTTCCGAAAACGATTTTATAAATGGGATACCGAACTACTCAGGAGTGTATTGATGACTTGGATAAACACGGCCATTTGGTGCGTGTTACGGAAGAGGTAAGTTCGGAATTGGAGATGGCTGCTATTCACTTGCGAGTGTTCGAAAACAATGGGCCAGCCGTATTATTCGAGAATATAAAGGATTGTAAATTTAAGGCGGTATCTAATCTTTACGGGAATACCGAACGAAGTAAATTTATTTTCAGAGATACCTTTGAGAAAATGAAAACATTGATTGATTTAAAAAATCATCCAATGGAGGCTTTGAAACACCCACTAAAATATAGCAATGTAGCGCTTACTGCTTTTTCATCGTTGCCGCGAAAAACAAACATAAATGCTGCCGTTTTGCAAAACGAAACGCAACTTTCGGCATTGCCGCAGATTAAATGTTGGCCTGATGATGGTGGAGCATTTATCACCCTTCCGCTTGTGTATAGCGAAGACATTGACCTTCCGGGAGTGATGCATTCAAATTTGGGGATGTATCGAATTCAAATTTCGGGGAATGAGTATGTGAAAGATAAAGAAGTGGGCTTACATTATCAATTGCATAGAGGCATTGGTGTGCATCAAACAAAAACAAATGCAAAGAACATTCCGCTCAAGGTGAGTATATTTGTTGGTGGACCACCATCACTTACCCTTGGTGCTGTAATGCCTTTGCCTGAAGGCATGAGCGAACTGACATTCGCTGGAGCACTGGGCAATAGGCGCATTCGGTATACGAGTGCCGATGGTTTTCGCATCGCTAGCGATGCGGATTTTGTGATTACAGGTGAAGTATATCCAAACGAAAACAAGCCAGAAGGTCCATTTGGCGACCATCTTGGCTATTATAGTTTGAAACATAATTTCCCTTTGATGCGTGTACACAAGGTGTATCATCGCAACAATGCCATATGGCCATTTACAGTGGTAGGCCGTCCTCCGCAAGAGGATACGAGCTTCGGAGCATTGATACATGAGCTCACCGGAGCAGCCATGCCAGTAGAGATTCCCGGATTGAGAGATGTACATGCCGTGGATGCTGCAGGTGTGCATCCGCTATTGCTTGCCATTGGCAGCGAACGATACACGCCTTATAGTTCGGAGCGTAAACCTCAAGAGCTATTAACCATTGCCAATCATATATTAGGTAAAGGACAACTCAGTCTTGCAAAGTATTTACTAATAGTAGCTGGCGAAGACAACCCACAATTGAGCACTAAAAAAGTAGACGCTTACTTTATGCACTTGCTCGAAAGGGTGCAGTGGACAAGGGATTTGCATTTCTACACACGTACTTCGATTGACACCTTGGATTATAGCGGAACCGATTTAAATAGCGGTAGCAAACTAGTAATTGCCGCTGCTGGTGAGCCTTGCAGAACGTTATCGACTGTAGTGCCCGAACTTAAATTACCCGAAGGATTTCATCATCCGAAGTTTATTTTCCCTGGAGTGCTTGCCCTGCAAGCTGGTAAATACATCGATGCCACTAGCACGGAACAACAAATGGAAGCATTGAGTGCTATCTTAAAAAACCAACAAGAAACACTTGCTGGCTTTCCGCTCATCATTGTTTGTGACGACAGTGATTTTGTGGCACAAACACTCAACAACTTTTTATGGGTTACGTTTACGCGAAGCAATCCATCGCACGATGTTTATGGAGTGGATAGCTTTATCCAGCATAAACACTGGGGCTGCAAAGGCTCGTTGATAATAGATGCACGGATAAAGCCTCACCATGCACCGCCCTTAATAAAGAATGCTGAAATAGAAAAACGCGTAGATGCCTTGGGTGCAAAGGGCAAATCGTTGCACGGCATCATTTAATTAATTCTTTAGAATTGTAATCTCCACCCTTCTGTTTGTTTTGGCATCCCTTTCGTTTCTATCGTCAGGCACGATGGGTTTATTGCGGCTATATCCTTTGGCCTCCATGCGTTCGGCTTCTATTCCTTTTCGTATGAGGTAATCTTTCACTGCCTCTGCACGCTTTATGGATAAAGGCATATCGTCCATGCAACATACATGTCCACCAATTTCGATTTGCAATTTTGGGTTCTCTTTCATGGTTCGTAAAAGGAGGGCTAGCGGAGCAGCGGCCTCTGGTAGCAAGTTGTCGGTGCCTCCAATGAAATTAAGATTCGCTAGGCGCAATACTTGACCTACTTCAAATCCATTGGTGGAGTTCTGTTCGGTGAGTGCTTCGGCTTCTTGCATTTTTACTTTCGGAGGAAGTGTGGGCATAGGTGCTGGTTGTGCCACAGGTGCAGGCTTTGCAGGGATTGGAGCGGAATAAGTGAGCAGCAATTCAGCTCTTCGGTTTCGCATTCGTGCTTGCTCCGATTGATTATTAGTAAGTGGCGACTCGCTTCCGTATCCTTTGGCAGTGAGGTATTGCGAGGGTATGCCATGTTCGGTGAGATGCGTCATCACCGCCACTGCACGTTGCATGGATAAGGGAACATTGATATCGTTGTTGCCTACATTATCGGCATAACCGCTTATGGCAATGGTATAGCTGTCTTTTGATTTTAGAAATTTTACAATCGAATCGATTTTAGCGGTTGATGCCTTGTCGAGTGCGCTTTGATTGGTATTAAAATAAACTATGGTTTTGTACTGTGCGTGCACGGATGCTGAGAGCACAAAAAGGGCAATGAATAAAAAATATTTTTTCATACGAGTATATATTTTAATAACAACAAAAATAGAAAAAGATACAAGATAAAAAAAGGAGGACCATCAGATAAGGTAAAGCTCGCTTGTCATAGGCTTTGTAAGCATTATTAAATCGAATCAAGAACATACATGGACAGATGCTATGCTTACCGAAACGAGCATTTATATCTTGCCTTGCATCACCAATTCGTTTATTAATTCTTTTATGTTACGAGGCTTTAGGCCAATGCTGCGGAGATGTTCTGCATCTTTCCGTCTGATGTTTTCTGTATGTTTCGAAATGGTTGACACCGCTCGGCCGAATTTATCTGCAATGGCTTTATGAGATAAACCATGATGAAGTAAGGAAAGCACCTCGAGTTCTCGGGGAGCAAACCGCTCGGTGGTTTTTCGATACTTATCAAGATCCATCTTTGTGGGAACACCGTTCACCATGATGGTTCCCGAAACTTTAACATTGGTATTGAGGTGCTCTTCGTCAATGAAACAACCCTTTTCTAAACAGGGCACACCTTGCTTATCCAACTCGAAGACAGCAAATTTAAGCATCACCCAAATTTTAGTGCCATCGCTTTTTACAATTCGAAATTGAAATTGCGCCTCCGATTTCATTTTTTCGGCAAGAGGCAAACCCGCCAAATGTTCGTACCAGATTTTAAACATCAAGCAATAATCTTGTACGTCTTCGGGATAGATGATGGAGTGGAGAAAGGCGAGGTTCTTGGTAGGAGCTAGTTCATCGGAGTAACCCGTGAAGTTTGCAAAATTAGGATGAAGGAATAAATATCCTCGTTTTGCAATATCGGTGACAAACGAAATGCATGTTTCGATTTCGAGCCAACGATGCATTTCGGGATAATCTTTTTCAAAGTCGATGCACTCGCTTCCTTTGGTGAGGGAGCTGAGTAAAAGGTTGTGTTCCTTTAGCATCGCCTTGTTTGTGGTTGCTAAATTTGATTCCATTCGGGGTTTGTTTAAATATCATACGACAAATATCGCAAGAAGTAAGCACACAAACAATACGTAGTTTTACGTATTGTTTGTACCCCCTATTTCTCCCCACCTTTGTATCGCGAAAAAGGAAACCTAGCCCCGAGCAGTGGTTTTTTAAGTTCTTTGAAAGTAAAACACAGCCCTACTCTACTCCATTGAGCCCACTAAAAAGTGGCAAAACAAACGAATGAGCGAGGATGAATTTCCGAAAAAGGAAATGCATGTCCGAATGCTCGGAGGCCTATTTCCGAAAAAGGAAATGCGTGTCCGAACGCTCGGAGGCCTATTTCCGAAAAAGGAAATGCGTGTCCGAATGCTCGGAGGCCTATTTCCGAAAAAGGAAATGCGTGTCCGAACGCTCGGAGGCCTATTTCCGAAAAAGGAAATGCATGTCCGAATGCTCGGAGGCCTATTTCCGAAAAAGGAAATGCGTGTCCGAACGCTCGGAGGCCTATTTCCGAAAAAGGAAATCGATGTGGGAAATCCTGAAAGGATTGAATAAGAATAGCCCCCAATGAAATTGGGGGAAATGATGGAATCATCTATTTAGACAACTCCAAAGGAGTTGAATTCTAAAGTTATTGAACTCCTGTCAGAGTTCTTTCTGATTCGAAACTTCGGTTACCCCCAATTGCATTGGGGGCTATTGACGTTGAACTCTTGCAGAGTTCTTTATTCCAATCGAAAAAATGCAGGTAACAATTTTTCGACATAAAAGACAAAACATGAGTGAACAAAAAGAAATGCTTTTCAGAAAAAGAAATTTTAATTTTTAAACCTAAACTAACCAGTTCCAAAAGAACGACACTATATATAATGAGTAAATAATAATATGTATAAATTTTAATTTCTTAAAACATGATTCAATTAATAAAATACTTTTCGATACTTTTCTTAAGTACGAAAATCAGTCGCGAACGATTAAAAGATTTTGCCGAAGATCACATTGCGCGTTTGAATGCCAATAATCCCGGTGGAATTTTTACCGTTATCTTAACAGATGTAACTACTGCGTTTACCAATTATTTTGGCGACATCACTTCCGAAAGTTTAAACCTTGCTCTGCAAGAAGGAAAAACAGTGGCTATGAATGAAAGCCGTGATGCTTTGTGCAAACTAATCAGCAAAAACGAAAACCTCATTGCGTACCAGTACAGTGCTAACATGATGGTGTATCAAGAGTTTTATCCGCTGGGCATCACCGAGTATACCGAAGCTGACCTCCCTACCTTGGAGACCAAAGGGAAACGTTATCTAGATGTGCTCGCCTTGCATGCGGCCGATTTTACAGCAGCTTTCGTTGCCGATTATACTGTGGTGTACAAAACTTATGTTGAAAACAGAAATTTCCAAAAGGCTGCAATGGGCGGTGTGGCTGCCGAAAAAAGAGATTTGGCAACTACCAAACCTGCGCTTTGCAAACAATTAACCTACAATCTGCTTACCATTGCTCGCGAGTTTCTTGGCGATGAATCGGCTGGTGATGTGTACTTCAATCAGGCGATACTCAATGCTGCATTCAAGGAAGCCGACTCGCGAATAGAAAACGACATTAACCCCATGACTACACAGAATGTATTCGACAACACTGCCGGTCCCGACACGAAATATAAAATTTCGGTTTCGGGTGATGGCACTATAGTGGTTGGTTTTGCTGATGGAATGGATGTAGTCATCACTCCTGCAACTGGCAAGGTGATTGACAATACAACTGCACTCACTTTCAAAGCTTCTGAAATGGGCTATACGTCAGCTAAAAAATATTTAAACGTAACCAGTCAGAGCAGCATCACGTTGAGTTTCGTTATCGAAAGAGTATAAGGGGAGCTTCGCAAACCTGCGTCCACCAATGTAAATAAGAGCTTTGCCAATTGGCAAGGCTTTTATTTTTCTGGAGTCACCAAGTCGAAACGCAAACGATAGGCTAAGCCAATGGTAAAGGTAGGATAGGGTTTCAGCTCATCGTACACCGGATTGGTGTACACCCTGTCTTTAGTATTTATTTTATATTCAATTGGCGATTTGCCAAGCGAGTAGCCCAGTTCGGCAAACAACAAAATCTTTTTGTAAACAAAATAATCTAAAAATAATTTCAACTGAATCTCATCGTAGCGAACGTAATTATAGTTTTGCTTTTTATCTAACCTAAACGAACGCGTGTAGGATTTGAAGTTGAGCCCCATATAAAACTTATTCTTCACCACATTGTATTCCACCTTATAGTTTGACGGAAGCACACCGTAGAAACTCAAGCGCGAAGTAGGCTGCCAGTCGATGCCAGCTAAGGGCATGTAGAAATCGCCAAACGCTTCGGTATTGTAATACAAGCCAGCTTTGATTTTCAATTTCTCATTCACCACATAGTTCTCGAGAAATATTCCACCGTATTGACAATCGTTCCGATGAATAGACTCCTTGAAATCGCAGGCTACCTTTGGAATCACCATTACTAAGGTTTTCCACTTTTTATTTTTAGAAACCACCTGAAGCCCCACAGGCATTGATATGCTTGATACCTGAGAACTATATGCCGATTCGGGAGAAAATGTAGCGTTCATAATTTCGCTATTGAGGCGCACCAGCAGCGTGTTTCCGTTTTTAAATTCCTTCGGAAGAAAAAAGTTCATGAAATAACTGTCCGTATGATTTTTCCAACGCGTAGTGTCTTTATACGTTGACGAATACGTTTGTGCACTAAAATTAACAAGGTCTACAAATGGTTGTGCCACTGTAGTAGCAGTCGACAGTGCAATTGAAATAGCAAGTAACAAAAATGTTTTTTTCATTCAACAAAGAAAACAAAAATTAATGAGAAAAGGAAAACGAAGAGATGGAATTCTTTATTCGGAAAACGTTTCGGGCTTCGAGGGAGTTTCTTCCTCTGATAAATCGGGCAATAAAAACAAAATAAAAGTGGCCACCACAGGTATTACTAACGAAACACAAAACCAAACCTTGGGGTTTCGCCCCAGTCGTTTCGCCATTTTCGAGGTGATGATGGGGATGCTAAGCAGAAATAGCAATCCCATACTCATAAATAATACTGCTCCCATTTTTATAGAATAAAAAACAAAGATAGGCAGAAATCAAATCTCCTAATTTGATTTTATTTACCTTTGCATCTATGTCAAAAAAGGAGAAACGCTCGCGACCATTATTTTGGTTCTATATCTTGGTTGCGTATATTATACTTCAGTTTTCGTGGTGGACGTATTCGATGGTGAAGCAGAATAATAAAATTACTCACCTCGAAGAAGAAATGAATGTGTTGAAAGGAAATTCGCTAGAGGAAGTAGTGGACAGTGGCAATGAGTTGAATAAGATATTGCACAGGCGATGGATCATGATAACAGGCGAAGGAACGGTGTTTTTTAGTTTGTTGTTGTTTGGCATTTTTCAAATTCGGAAATCATTTAAAACTGAAAACGAATTGGCACAGCAACAAAAGAATTTCTTGCTTTCGGTAACGCATGAACTCAAGTCGCCCATTGCATCAGCCAAACTACAATTGCAAACACTTCAGAAGAGAGAGCTCGACCGTGCCATGCAAAAAGAAATCATTGGGCATGCAATAGCCGACACCGACCGACTGAACACACTAGTAGAAAATATTTTGATGGCCGCTAAAATTGATAATGCAGTGGCCACCTCGTATATGGAAGAATGCAATATTTCAGACTACATTGGCAGTAATTTAAAGCAAAACATTGATGCCATTCATTATCAACATAAGATTGTTTTGGATATTGAGCCCAATATTTTCATGTCGATTGATAAGTTAAGTTTTCCTTCTATCATCATCAATCTTTTCGAAAACGCGATTAAGTATTCAGCACCCGAGTCGACCATTACAGTGGTTTTGAAAAAGAAAAACGATAAAATTGTATTCGCTGTAAAGGACGAGGGATGGGGAATATCGGAGGAAGACAAGTCGAAGATATTTCAGAAATTTTATCGCGTAGGCAGCGAAGACACCCGTAAAACGAAGGGAACGGGATTGGGCCTCTTCATTGTTCAATACCTCGTGAAACAACATCAAGGCAATATCGTGGTGAAAAATAATACACCGAAGGGAAGTATATTCGAAGTAACATTTGACACACAAGCTAGTACTTAAAGTTAAATTGAAAACGAACGAAACACCCTAAAACAGAGAAATACATCATGACATATTAATATAGAAAAAAATAAGAAGATGAAAAAAGTAGCTTTAGTAATTTTAGACGGATGGGGCATTGGCAATGGTTCAAAGTCGGATGCGATAGCCCATGCGCACACTCCTTTTATGGATAGCTTAATGAAAAACTATCCGCATAGCACCTTGCATACTTCGGGCAACTTCGTTGGATTGCCCGATGGACAGATGGGAAATAGCGAAGTAGGGCATCTCAATTTGGGTGCAGGTAGAATAGTGTATCAAGATTTAGAGTTGATAAATAAAGCCATTCGCGAAAAAACAATTGATACCAACCTTACTCTTGTTGCGGCTTTTAAATATGCAAAAGAAAACAAGGCGGCCATCCATTTGATGGGTTTAGTTTCCGAAGGTGGAGTGCATTCATCGCAAGAGCACTTGCATTATTTATGCTCCCTCGCGAAAGCCAACCAAGTGGAGAATTTATTTATACATGCATTTACAGATGGCCGAGATACCGACCCGAAAAGTGGATTGGGTTACATGAAAAATTTAGAAGCACATCTAAAATCTTCAACCGGAAAAATTGCTTCGGTGGTGGGCAGGTATTATGCCATGGATAGGGACAAGCGCTGGGAACGCGTGAAGCTGGCTTATGATATGCTAGTGAAAGGAGAAGGACAAAAAGCGAAGAATGCGGTAGAAGCTATTGAACAATCGTATGCCAATCAGGTGACCGATGAATTCATTAAACCTATTGTAATTACAGACGATACAGGAGAGGCCATCGGCACGATAAGAGAAAACGATGTGGTGATTTGTTTTAACTTCCGTACCGATAGATGCCGCGAGATTACTCAGGTTCTTACACAGCAAAACATGCCCGAACAAGGCATGAACACGATACCGTTGTATTATGTAACGATGACCAATTACGACCACAATTTCAAGAACGTTCACCTTGTATATGACAAAGATAATTTGGAGAATACGCTTGGCGAAGTGCTGGAGAAAGCAGGGAAAACGCAGATAAGGATAGCAGAAACCGAGAAATATCCTCACGTTACGTTTTTCTTTTCGGGTGGTCGCGAGAGCGAATTTAAAGGGGAGAAGAGAAGTATGATACCATCGCAAAAGGTAGCAACCTACGACCTGAAACCCGAAATGAGTGCCTTGGAAGTGACCGATTGCATCGTGCCAGAGTTATTAAAGGGCGAACTTGATTTTGTTTGTTTGAACTTTGCGAATGCCGATATGGTAGGCCACACAGGCGATTACAAGGCAGTGACTACTGCTGTAGAAACAGTTGACGCGTGTTTGAAACGAGTGGTAGAAGCCGGTTTAACAAACGATTATTCATTCATCATTATTGCCGACCATGGTAATGCCGACTTTATGATTAATGCGGATGGCTCACCCAATACGGCACACAGCACCAATCCTGTTCCTTGTATTTTAATTGATAAGGATTACAAAAAGGTGAAAGAAGGGAAATTGGCAGACATTGCTCCAACCATTTTGACCTTGATGAAACTATCGATACCAAAGGAAATGGATGGAAATGTTTTAGTGTAGAAAACAGAAGGAAAACTTTTTTCAGGATGAGTAAAAGAGAATAAAAATCATTCGTCACAGGACATAAAAAAAGCATCTACTCCCAATAACTCAAGGGTGTAGATGCTTTTTTTCTTTTGTATTACTTATTCGTTTTGATATTCAAACCGATTCATCGTCTTGCCATCTATCTCCACTGTTTCGAGAAACATGGTCAATGGTCGTACCCATAAATTTTCACCCTCAGTTTGATACAACGCTTTGTACACCACCATTTCTTCGAGTGTTTCGCTGTGTCGCGCCACTCCTATCACTTCATAGGGTTTGCCTTTGTAGTGTTTGTATTTCCCTAGTTTTATTTTCATAATGCTGAGCCGATGATTTTTTTAATGCACGAATAAAAAGTAAATCGTTGCATCATTGATGTTTTAGAATAAAAAGAAAAACAAATGTTTATACCAAAAACGGATTATTCATTCGCTCGAAACCGATGCTCGTACTTGGCCCATGTCCGCTATACACTTTAAAATCGTCACCCAACGGAAATAGTTTTTCTTTGATACTATCAATAAGTGTTTGATGATGACCTCCCGGTAAGTCGGTGCGGCCAATACTTCCGTAGAACAACACATCACCAGCAATCATAAACTTTTGTTCGCTGGAGTAGAACGTTAAACTTCCAGGCGAATGCCCTGGCGTAAAAAGTATTTCGAGCGATGATTTACCAAAAGTAATTTTATCACCTTCACTTAAATAGTGCAGAGGTTCGGGCGAAGCTTCCACCTTTAGTTGATACTTTTCAGATACCGCTAAATACGAATCGAACACCACACGATCTTCTTTGTGGAACTCAGGAAACAAATTATACTTGCGCGAAACGAAACCATTACCAAACATGTGATCGAGGTGGCAATGCGTATTGATCAACCGAACAGGCTTCTTATCATTCGCATCAAGGTAGTTCGACAATTCTGCACGGTCGTTCTCATAATAACAACCTGGATCGATGATGATGCATTCGTTTGTCTCGTCCGAAAGCACATAGGTGTTTTCTTGAAAAGGACCGAGGGTAAAAGATTTTACTGTAATCATATTATTTTTTGGGTGCGAAATTAACAAAACTTATCCGTTAATTCTGGTTGGATATAGTGAGATATTTATTAATTTAGCGTTTCCAATTTTTCGATTAAGTGAAAAGTAAAACAGTTTCCATTCGAAGTTTCATTCTGCTCCTGACTTTTGTCGGCATCATCACCTCGTGTGAAGTTGCAAAAGCACAGTTCTATACAGGTTCTCAAACTGATTTCGGAAAGAACAGGATGAAATATGAAGACTTTTTCTGGACCTATTATCAATACAATAGGTATGATGTATACTTCTACGAACAAGGCCGAGAGTATGCGAATTATGTGTCGCAGGCTGCAAAGAAGCAAATAGAAGCGGTTGAAAAATTGTTTGATTATTCGTTTGATGAAAAAATTCAGTTTCTGGTTTATAATAAGCAAACCGACTTCAAACAAAGCAATATCGGCTTAAGTACAGAGGAGGAATACAACACAGGAGGGGTAACAAGGATAGCGGGTTCCAAAATTTGCTTGTACTACGAAGGTGACCATGCTTTGTTGGATGCACAAATTCGTGAAGGAGTAGCAACGGTGCTGATGAACCAGATGATGTTTGGAGGCAACGTAAGGGAGATGTTTAAGAATAGCACTTTGCTCAATCTGCCTGCTTGGTATACCAAAGGGTTAAGTACCTATGTTGCTAACGATTGGAATACGGATATTGATAATAAGGTAAAAGATGGAATATTAACAGGAAGGTTTAAAAATTTAAATCGTCTTGAAGGTGAAGATGCAGTCTATGCAGGACATGCATTGTGGAAGCACATAGCCGATAATTATGGTGAGTCAGTGATATCAAATATTCTATACATGACTAAGGTGAGTAGGAATATTGATAATTCATTCATGTTTGTTTTAGGCATTTCATCCAAAAACTTATGGAAAGAATGTTACGAATCGTATATCAATAAATATTCGGATAAGGACAACACAAAGACATTGCCTACTCAAGCACCAATCTTAAAAAAGATAAATCCAAACCGTGTTTACAGTCATTTAAAGGTAAGCCCTGATGGGAAGTATGTGATCTATACCACTAATGAAATGGGACAATACAAGATTTGGCTGTACGATGTGGAGAATAACAAATCGAAACGAATTGTAAAAGCAGGAAAGAAGATTGATCGGATTAATGATTATTCGTTCCCTTTAGTAGCGTGGCATCCAAGTGGAAAAGTATTTTCATACATCGTTGAAAAGAAGAATCGTTTGGTATTAACCAACTATGAATTAGAAACAAAAGAGAAGACAGAGCGCAATATCTTCGACTTCGAAAAAATCCTCGACTATTCTTATAATAGCGATGGAAAGAAGTTTGTAATGTCGGCTGTGCAAAAGGGACAAACGGATATTTTTATTTTTACTGCAGGCTCTAATGGGTACGACCAAATTACCAAGGATATATATGATGACTTGAATCCGCGATTCGTGCACAATTCAAGAGGAATTGTTTTTGCTTCTAATCGCCCTCACGATACACTCTCGTTTGACACTAAGAAAATTTTGCCAGATGCTCAACAACATAAAGATTTGTTTATGTTTAATAATGTAACTAAGTCGCGAACCTTATTACGCATAACGAACACTCCAACCATTGATGAAACTTACCCTGCCGATTACGATAGTACTCATATCTCCTATCTTAGCGACTTAAATGGAATACGGAATAGATATGTAGCGCAATTTGATAGCACCATTGCCTATGTTGATACAGCAGCACATTATCGTACCGTAGTCACTACATATCCAATCACAAATTACTCAAGAAATATTGTAGAACAAGATGTGAATACCAATTCGAATAAGCTTACTGAGGTGTTTTTCGAAAATGGAAAGTATAAGATGTATGTGTCTCCAATAGCCGATATCAAGACCATTGTTCCTATTGAATTAAAGAATACATCCTACCGAGATTACAAGAATAGGCTTGACAATAAAGAGAAAAATGATGCTGAGTCGAAATTAAAGTCAGTGATTGATGCACCCACTCTTGAGAATTTGAAAATTGAGATAAATCAGAAAAAAGCACTCGACTCAACAGAGATTGATATTAATAATTATGTTTTTGAAAACGAAAAAAACAAGAAAGAAAAAAACACGGAGGTTATTAGTAAAGTAGCTGCTAATATGGATACCACAGGCATTAAACCCGATGGCGAATTTAAACTTGGCAAACAGAAAAACTACAATATCAATTACTCTGTAGATTATGTTATCTCGCAATTAGACAATTCGTTCTTGAACGCATCTTACCAGAAATTTACTGGAGGGGGAAGTCCAATCTACCTTAATCCAGGTTTAAATGCATTCTTTAAAATTGGGATGAGTGATTTGTTCGAAGATTATAGAATAGTTGGCGCCATGCGGTTTTCGGGAGACATCAATAATAATGAGTACTTTCTAAGTTACGAAAACCGATTGCATAAATTGGACCGACAATTAATTGTTCACAGAAATAGCTTTATCAATTCTTCTGATAATTCATTGATGAAAGTCCATTCAAATGATGTGAGGTATGTTTTAAAATTCCCGTTCAACGAAGTAACTAGCTTAAGGGGTTCTGTGTGTTATCGAAATGATGCTACCATTTACCTTTCAACAAATGATGCGAATCTAAAAGCACCTAACACCTATGAAAACTGGGGAACGGTCAAGATGGAATATGTTTATGACAATACAATTAAAAAAGGATTGAACCTTTACAACGGCACAAGAGCAAAATTATTTGGCGAATATTATCGTCAGATTGACAAAGAGCTAACAGACTTCTTTGTACTTGGCTTTGATTACAGGTATTACAAAAAAATTAGCCGTTGCTTTATCTGGGCAAACAGACTTGCAGGAAGTACTTCTTTTGGAAACCAAAAGTTAATCTATTACATGGGAGGAGTTGATAATTGGTTTGGTGCTCGCTTTGATAATAGCACCAACATTGCTACTGACCAAAATTACGCTTATCAAACATTAGCAACTAATATGAGGGGATTCTATCAAAACGCTAGAAACGGAAATAGTTTTGTTGTTGATAACACGGAATTGCGATTCCCAATATTTAAATATTTATACAAACGACCAATTCGTTCTGACTTCATTGAGAATTTCCAAATCGTAGGTTTTGGAGATATTGGAACTGCATGGACAGGGAATTCGCCATTCTCGGATTCAAATTCTTTGAATCAAACCTTGATTGGGAATTCGGAGACACAACTTGAAATCACACTTAATACACAACACAATCCAATTATCGGAGGATATGGTTTGGGTGTTCGTAGTCGTTTATTTGGTTATTTTATTAGAGTGGATAGAGCTTGGGGTGTTCAGGATGGAATTATTCTAAAACCTCTTACCTATTTATCATTGAGTCTTGATTTTTAATTTACAAATTTGAAACCTACATATAACATGAATACAGTAATTATATTACTCGCTATCGGACTGATGGCAGGGCTTCTTAGTGGAATGGTTGGTATCGGTGGTGGGATTATCATCGTTCCGGCTTTGGTCTATTTTATGAATATTAGTCAACATGAAGCACAAGGGACATCGTTATCAGTTCTACTTTTACCAGTTGGAATTTTTGCAGTATATAATTACTACAAGGGAGGATTTGTGGATATTAAGATGGCGTTGATAATAGCTTCTTCTTTTCTTATTGGAGGCTACTTCGGCTCTAAGGTTGCGATTTCTCTTGACCAAAATATGGTAAAGAAAATATTTGGAGGATTTTTATTTCTGATTGCTCTTAAAATGGTTTTGGGAAAATAGAAATGTTAGAATTGAAACAAAAAATCCAATTGTTGGCTAAACAGTATTTGTCCGAAACCATTGAAATCAGGAGACACTTACACGCAAATCCTGAATTATCCTTTCAAGAATATTCAACCTCCGATTACATTGCTTCACAACTAAAAAAGTATTCGATACCTTTCGAACAAGGAATGGTAAAAACAGGTATCGTAGGTTTGATTGAAGGAAGAAATCCAACAAAAAAGACGATTGCTTTAAGAGCAGACATTGATGCTCTCCCTATCACCGAATCGAACACATGTGAATATTCCTCAAAAAATGTTGGTATAATGCATGCTTGTGGTCATGATGCTCATACTGCGTCATTACTGACATCGGCAAGGATTCTTTATGAATTAAAAAACGAATTTGAAGGAACTATTAAACTGATTTTTCAACCTGGAGAAGAAAAACTACCTGGAGGTGCATCCTTAATGATAAAAGAAGGTGTTCTTGAAAATCCTCGACCACAAGCCATTCTTGGGCAACATGTTTATCCAATCATGGAAGCTGGTAAAGTTGGCTTCAAAAGTGGAATGTATATGGCAAGTACTGATGAACTTTATTTAAATGTGAAGGGTAAGGGCGGTCATGCTGCATTACCAAAGGATTATATCAACCCACTAATGATAGCATCTGATATTTTAATGGAGTTGAATAAGGAATTTATGTTGAAAGAACAAAAAGCTCCTACAGTTTTAGCATTTGGAAAAATAATTGGTAATGGAGCAACGAATGTAATACCTGATGAAGTAAAACTTGAAGGAACATTCAGAACAATGGATGAAACATGGAGACTAGAAGCACACACTAAAATGAAAAACATCGCAACTCAAGTCGCTTTGAAACATTCTGGAATTGCAGATTTTCGAATCGAACTCGGATACCCTTTCTTGGTTAACGATGAACACAAAACAATATCAGCAAGAACTGCAGCTGAAAATTACCTTGGAAAAGAAAATGTAGAAGAACTACCAATGCGAATGACAGCAGAGGATTTTGCTTTTTATTCACAACAAGTTCCTGCATGTTTTTATCGTCTTGGCACGGGAAATAAAGAAAAAGGAATTACAAGTGGATTACACACTTCTACTTTTGAAATAGATGAACGTGCACTTGAAACAGGTTCTGGTTTAATGGCCTGGTTGGCTATTAACGAATTGAGTGTTTAGAATAAAATGTCAATAAAAAAAGGCTACTCTGATGGAGTAGCCTTTTATATTATACGTGATGTTTACTAATTTCCAAATTCACTCATGAATTTTATACGTAACAATCTGATTTCATCTTCTGAGTACTCTTCTTCTCCCAATTCTTTTAATGCTTCTTGAACAGAATCAGAATCCGACTCTTTGAAATACAACATTGCTTCTTGTTGTTTATCTTCATCAAGTATTTCATTGATGTAATATCCAATATTTACTTTGGTTCCTGACGAAACGATACTTTCGATTTCAGAAATCAAATCGGATAAACCAATTCCTTTAGCACTTGCAATATCATCTAATGGTAATTTCCTGTCGATACTCTGAATGATATAAACTTTTAGACCTGATTTATTGACAATAGATTTAACAACCATATCTAATGGTCGGTCTATTTCATTTTCTTCTACATATTTTGCAATTAAATCCAGAAAAGGTTTTCCAAACTTCTGTGCTTTTCCTTGTCCAACACCAGTGATGTTAACCAATTCATCCATTTTGATTGGATATTGAATCGCCATTTCTTCCAAAGATAATTCTTGAAAAATAACATATGGAGGTAGTTTTAATTTATGCGCTGTTTGTTTAAGCAAATCTTTTAATGCACTAAACAATACAGCATCAGCTCCTGATCCACCTTTGTTTCCTCCCCCTGAACCTTCATCATCATCCGTTTCGGTTCCTTCATAATCATGGTCTTTTGTAACCATAATAGAATATGGTTTATTCATGAATGATTTCCCTTCTTTGGTTAATTTCAATAGACCATAGTTTTCAATATCTTTTGATAAAAGTCCTGAAACTAAAGCTTGACGGATGACAGCATTCCAATATTTTTCATTTTTATCATCCTCAGCACCTTTTCCGAAACATTCCAAATCATTATGTTTATATGACTTTACAGTAGCTGTTACAGTTCCTAGTAGTACGTTGATAACATCTTTGGTTTTGAACTTTTCCTTGATATCTTCAATAGCTTCAAGAACCAATTCTACATCTTCCATCGCTTCGAACTTCTGTTTTGGATTGCGACAATTATCACACATTCCTCCACAACCTGCTTCATCAAATTCTTCTCCGAAATAATGCAACAAGAACTTTCTTCGGCAACTAGAAGTTTCAGCATACGAAACTGTTTCATGCAACAATTGTTTTCCTATTTCTTGTTCAGCAACAGGTTTTCCTTTCATGAACTTCTCAAGTTTTACAATATCATCATGACTATAAAAAGTGATGCAATTTCCTTCGCCACCATCTCTACCACCTCTTCCTGTTTCTTGGTAATAACCTTCTAGTGATTTAGGAATATCATGGTGAATAACAAATCGAACATCTGGTTTATCTATTCCCATTCCGAATGCAATGGTTGCTACAATTACATCTATGTCTTCCATCAAGAATGCATCTTGAGTATGTGCACGTTCCTTTGCTTCCAATCCTGCATGGTAAGCCTGAGCTTTCACTCCATTTACACGAAGTGTTTCCGCAAGTTCTTCTACTTTCTTTCTACTCAAACAATAGATGATCCCAGATTTCCCATGTTGCGTTTTTACATACTTAATAATTTCTTTAATTACATTTTGTTTCGGACGAACTTCATAATAAAGATTTCCTCTATTGAATGACGATTTGTACACATTAGCATCAGTCATACCAAGGTTCTTCTGAATATCTTGTTGTACCTTAGGAGTTGCAGTAGCTGTAAGTGCAATGATTGGAACAGTACCAATCTCTTCGATAATTGTTCTTATTCTTCTATACTCTGGTCTGAAATCATGACCCCACTCTGAGATACAATGTGCTTCATCAATTGCAAAAAAAGAAATTTTTATTTCATTAAAGAAAATAACATTTTCTTGTTTTGTTAGACTTTCTGGAGCTACATATAATAATTTTGTTTTACCATCAGTGATATCCTTTTTTACTTTCGCTATTTCAGGTTTGGTTAAAGATGAATTTAGAAAGTGTGCGATTCCATCTTCGTTTCCAAAATTTCTTAATGCATCTACTTGGTTTTTCATCAACGCGATAAGCGGAGAGATAATTATTGCAGTACCTTCGCTTACTAAAGCCGGTAATTGATAACATAATGATTTGCCACCACCTGTTGGCATGATAACGAAGGTGTCTTTTTTTGCTAATAAACTAGAAATAATTTCTTCTTGTTGACCTTTGAAAGTATCGAAACCAAAAAATTTTTGTAAGTACTGTTGAAGTGTTGTTTTATCTGCCACTACCATTTTTTATTTTTTTAAACTGTTTTTATATAATTTTGCAATGTAAATATATAATTTTATTTTAATGTACAAGCTAACTTTTT
>CAIWDF010000303.1 GCA_903911435.1 uncultured Bacteroidota bacterium | reverse complement strand
TAAATGCTTTTTCTATAAAGAGAATGTATGTGTTTATTTTAAATTGAGTGTTTTGAAAATTAATTTTGAAATAATTTTTATCTTCAGTTGAAATTAATTCACGAATAAATACATAAGGCGGATTGCCTATTACCACATCAAAACCTCTTTTCTTAATTTGATAAGAAAATTTTGGCTCTTCGAGATTAGTAATCCTATCATCTACATTGGTTATTCGGTTATCAACATTTGTTATTTTTTGTTTTGAAACAAAGGTGGAATCAGGAGCAGCAGTTTGTGTTTGTTCTGCTTCTTCATCTTCTTTTATTTTTTTTGATTTCTTGTCTATAGTTGTTTTTATTTCTTTTTCAGGTTCAGTAGATTCAATATATCCAAAGACTTGTGGAAATTCTTTTTCCCAGTTAAAAGCTTTATCACCTGCTACTGAAACATCATCTATTAAAGAGTTACCACATTTAATATTATTATTAAGGTTGTTTAGTTTGCGGTCTTTTCGGGCTGTGCGAAGCCAAAGGGAAAGCTTTGCGATCTCTACTGATTCTTCATTTATATCAACACCGAAAAGATTGTTTTCAAGAATTGAATTTTCAATGTCGGAGTATTGAATGGATGCGCCTAAAAGTTTTGCTGTGAGTTCGTCAAGGTAGGCGTGTTCTTTAATTAAAAATTCAAGCGCCTGATTTAAGAATGCACCAGAACCGCAAGCTGGGTCGCAAATGGTAATGTTTAAAAGCCATTGCTGATAGGTTGCAATTTTATTTAAGAGTTGTTTTTTTGTTTCTTTTGTTTTGCGTTTGTCGTTGGTATAATCTTCATCCTTTATTCCAAATTCTATTTTCTTTTCGGTGCAAAGTTTTCCGACAGTGTTTTCAATAATGTATTTTGTAATGTATTTTGGTGTGTAAAACACACCATCTTTTTTGCGTTTGGTTTTAGCTGAATCGATTGTTTTACCTTCGATTTCGTTGGTGATTTCCTCAATTTGATTTAAAGAGTTCTCGAAAATATGGCCAAGAATATTAACATCGATTTCGGATTGGAAATCGTATTCGGAAATTATTTTGGAGTGGCGAAAAAGAACATCGTCATCAATTTTTATATTATCAAGCACTTCGTCAGCAATGAACAAACCTCCGTTGTAAGCGTAAATATCATGTAGTTTGCCTTTGTATCCGGTGTTCATGTATCCAAAATATTTTTGAAAACGAGAATAGAGCGAAACATAATTATCTAATTCGTTGAGCTGCTCCCATTGAGTAAGAATGGAACGAATGGAGTTAGGAGGCAATAACAATCTATCTTCGGCAAAGAATATAAAAAGGAAACGGTCTAAAAGTTTTTGAGTTTTCTTGAATAAAAGAAGTTTGTTGTATTGAGGATTGTTGAGTAAAAGATTTGCAAAAAGTTGTTCTTTGAATGTAGAATAATCCTTGTAGAGTTGCTTTGTAATGGTGTCCTCTTGGGAGAGTGATTGTTGTTTTATGTTCTTGGGAACATTGTTTTGTATGTTGTTTAATTCAAGGCAAAGCCAAAGCAAATTAAATTCTTCGGAGGTAAGTGTGAAGAGATTAAATTCTAAATATTCGGTTGTGTTGTCGATGTAAAAACGAAGTTTTTGAAAGTTGGATGTAATAATATATGTGCAGTCGGGTTGGTTGTTTTTGTATCCAAATGCTTGTGTTTCTATTTTGTCAAAATCGGTTGTTTCTGTTCCTTTTAATTCTATAACTGCTATTACTTTGCTGTTGATTATAATTGCTCCGTCTGCTTTCTTGCTGTTGGTGGTGTTTTTGAGTTCGGTTGTTAAATTGAAGTTTGGGTTGGGATTTATTGTGTAGCCAAGAATTTTGCAAAATAGTTCGGTTAAAAAACCTTCCTGAAATTGTTCTTCTTTAGCATTTATAATGTTTTCCTGTATGGTTGGGTTGTGGAAATATGCTTTGAATTTTGTGTAAGCATCCTGTACCTTTCCTTTGTCAAGGTCTGCGTTGTATTTATTTATTACGGACTTTTGAAATAGGGACATTGATTGTTTTGTTATTTATTTAAGTCACAAAGATATGTTTAAAATTCATAGATTTTCTGGTCGTAATATTGTTGCGTGGTAGGAGGGATGTTGTTTTTTTTTTCGGGAGCGGTAAAAAAGGGATACGAAGAGTGATGTGCTGAATAACTGCACCTGAATGAAGTGGAAAGCCCGCATGCGTTGGCTTGTGCGATGGGCGGACTTGGAACGGAAAGCAGGACGAAAGAAACCGAAGCGTGAGAAACTGCCTGCCCTAAAATTTAGTTGTTGGGAACTTTACGAAATACGAATGTTACTACTGCTCAATTGCAAAATTGCCTTCGTGTCTTAGCGGTGAAAAATCTCACATCTCACATCTCATATCTCACATCTCAATACTCATATCTCACATCTGTATACCATTCACATCGGTAGTAAGCACTTCGCTCATATAATCGAAAAAAGGTCGCATGTTTTTAAAAGCATCGTTGGCTTGTTTCACAAAATTATCGCTCATCACCTCTTTGTCGGTAAACGATTTCATCACCAAAAATTGTTTGTATCGTATCAGGTCGATGGCAGGGTTGCTAGCATCGAAACCTTTAGGAGAAGTTTTTACTTGTTCGCCCATCAAACTACCGAAATTACTCACAAAAGCTTTGCTCTTTACTATCTTTCGCAAGGGAGCAGCATCGTAGGCAAACTCTTCGCGTATGCGTTTCAAGTCGTGAGGTTCGGGAGCCCAAAACCCACCGCCCACAAAACTATTGCCTGGTTCGATATGGAAATAATAACCACCTCTGCGTTGTTTGGTAGCCCTCGCAAAACTCCCACTCCACACCGGTTTAAAAGGAGTTTTGTCTTTCGCAAAGCGAGTATCGCGATAGATGCGGTGTAGGCTTTTTTTGCCCGATACGGTTTCCAACACATCGTGTTTGTTCATCATGGCTAGCAATTCATCAGCAAACGAAATGATGTTGGCATGTTCTATCAAGTAGCGGTCTTTATGGGCATTAAACCAATCGCGGTTGTTGTTTCGTTTTATCAATTTCAGGAACTCAATGGCAGAGGCTTGTATTTTGGTCATTTGTTTTTAATTAGATTTCTGTTGCGTACAAATATACATCCATTCCGATAAATAAATAAGTAAAATATCGAAGAGACTAAAATTAAAACTCCCTAAGCGTTCCGAACAAAACATTCGCTATCTTCGCTCTATCAAAAAATAATAACTAGCACCCAAAGCAATGCAGAAACGTCTTCCTTTCATCATCACTCCTTTACTTGCCTTATTGGTTGTATCCATTGGTTTTGCACAGCCACACAAGTCGGTTATTGATGCATCATCCAGAAACTTTACGATGCCGAGCAATTTGAAAGAAAGCGATTATCTCTCCAAAACCATTGTCTTTAAAGTGAAATCGGCCTTTCGTACTATTTGTGCGGATGATAAAATAGAAGATAACAATTTCAGAACCTTATACACCACCATTGGTGGAAATGGGTTGCACCGAATGTTTCCACATAGCCAACGCCCCGAAAAAGAAACCAACGAACAAGGACAAGCCTATGCCGACCTTACGTTGATTTACGAGTTTACCTATACCGCCAACCTTCAGTTCGAAAAACTCATTCGTAAGTTTGCTATGCTTTCCATTGCTCAATATGCCGAGCCACATTATGTACCCCACGTGTTTTATACCCCTAACGACCCCGACCTTGTGCAACAATACGCCATCACCAATATACAAGCCGAAGCAGCTTGGGGAGTAAACACCACCACTGCCCGTGGTGATACCAATGTGGTGATAGGCATTACCGACACAGGCACCGAACCTACACATGATGATTTGAAAAATCAGATAAAGCACAATTACCTCGACACTTTGGATGGCATCGATAACGATGGTGATGGATACATCGACAATTTTAGTGGTTGGGATTTAGGCGAAAACGACAACGACCCTACTTACAATGCCAATGCACACGGAGTGCATGTATCGGGCATAGCTGCTGCCGAAAACGACAATGCTACCAATGGAGTAGGAGTAGGATTCAACTGTAAGTTTCTACCAGTGAAAATAGCCAATGCATCGGGCATCCTGAGCAAAGCTTACGAAGGCATAACTTATGCTGCCGACCACAATTGTGCCATCATCAATTGTTCGTGGGGTGGCACAGCGGGTGGACAATTGGGGCAAGATGTGGTAACCTATGCCACCATCAATAAAAATGCCCTTGTGGTGGCAGCAGCCGGAAACGATGGAATGGACGAAGTGTTTTATCCTGCTGCTTACACCTATGTGATAAGTGTTGCCAATACTAAAAATGATGATAGACGTTCGGTTTCGTCCAATTTCAATTACACGGTTGATGTATGCGCTCCTGGCGAGAACATCTATTCTACCTATCCTACCAATAGTTATGCCTCGCTCACTGGCACCTCTATGGCTTCGCCTTGTGCTGCAGGAGCCTCCGCCATCATCAAATCCTTTTATCCATCTTACAGCGCACTGCAAGTAGGCGAACGATTAAAGGTTACGTGTGATAATATCTATGGATTGATGAGTCCGATATATGCCAACAAACTAGGCAATGGGCGCATTAATTTATACCGTGCCATCACCGACCCTTTTACTCCTTCGGTAGTGATGACTCAGAAACAAACCACCGACAACAACGATAATACCTTTGTAATAGGCGATACCCTTCGGATAGGTGGTAACTTTATAAATTACCTCAACCCAACCACCAACCTTATTGCTACACTTTCTACCAGTTCACCATTCGTAACCATTCTCAACTCAAGCGCTACCTTAGGAGCAATTGCTACGCTGGGTTCGGCAACCAATTATAGCAATCCGTTTGTGGTTCAAATAATGCCATCAGCACCACAAAACACAGTGGTTACATTTCAACTCACCCTTACCGATGCAGCTACATCGTACACCAAGAATGAGTTTTTTACCGAAACCGTAAATGTGGATTATGTAAACATCACCATCAACGATGTGGCAACCACCATCAATAGCAGTGGCCATATAGGATACAGCGGCAACAATCAATCAGGAGGATTAGGATTTAATTATATGAATGGAGGAACTTTGATGTACGAGTCGGGTTTGATGGTTGGAAGCAATGCCAATCAAGTGTCGGATGCCATAAGGGTGTACACCACTCCCGATGCCGATTTTCAATCCATCAATGCGGTACATACTGTTATTCCTTCGGTTTATTCCGAGTTCGATTTGGATGGTAAGTTTCACGATGCATTAGCCACACAACCTTTGCCTGTGGATGTTCATCACAAAGCTTTTGCTTGGAGTACTGTTGGTAATCGAAAATTTGTCATTGTTCAATACGTGATTACCAACACAGGTGCTGCGCCTTTGTCGGATGTATATGCAGGCATTTTCACCGATTGGGATATTGATGCCACCACCTTTACCTCCAACCGTGCTTCGTTCGATGCCGCCAACAAAATGGGATACGCATATTATACGGGAGCCAATGCAAAATATGCAGGAGTGAAATTACTTACCAATACCGCACCTGTGGTTCATTATGCTATCGACAACATCAATGGAGGTGGAGGAGGAGTAGACATCACGGCCACCGGCTTTGGATATTCAGGCACATTGAAATACACCACACTTTCAACCAATCGTACCGATGCAGGACTTTCGGGAACGGGTAATGATGTTTGCGATGTGGTAAGTTCTGGACCATTTACCATGGCCGTAGGCGATTCAATAAAAGTAGCCTTTGCCATCATTGCTGGTGATAGTTTGCCCGATTTGCAAAACTCAGCCACCAATGCTCAAATTAAATACGATGGAATGGCCATAGTAGGAACCCATGCATTAGAAGGAAATCAATCGTCTGTTTCGGTTTATCCCAATCCATCCACTACAAGTTCTTCCCTTGATTTTATGCTTGCTGAGGCGGCTTCTGTAAAAGTGGAATTGGTAAATATTCTTGGTGAGCAGGTACAATCAATCCTGTCGGAAAAGCTAAATGCAGGCCATCATCGCATTACCAACGATGTTTCATCACTTGGCAATGGCATTTATTTCTATCAAATAACCATTGGAAATAAACATACAACTGAGAAATTGATAATTGCCAAGTAAGGCAATTATCAATAATGGTAAGATTATAAAGCAGGCAATACCTTGGCTTTTGCTTCGCCAAAACCTACTCTTACATTATCTTTTTGGCAATAACCTCGCATAATAACAGTGTCGTTATCGTTAACGAACTTTCTTTCGCTACCATCCTTCATCTTTAATGGTTTTGTGCCTCTCCAGCTGAGCTCGAGCATCGAACCAAACGAATTAGGAGTAGGTCCACTTATTGTTCCAGAGGCCATCAAATCGCCAATGTTTACATTGCAGCCATTCACCGTATGATGTGCCAATTGTTGTTCCATGGTCCAATACATGTATTTGTAATTCGAATGGCATACACCCGTTTCTTCACTGTTTTCAGGCTGAATACTTACTTCAAGTCGTATGTCAAGATTTCTATCTCCCGAATATTCAAGATAAGGCAATACCTTTGGTTCTTGTTTATAACCTTCTGTACGGAAGGGTTCAAGGGCATCAAGCGTAACTATCCATGGCGAAATGGTGGATGCGAAATTCTTAGCTAAGAAAGGTCCTAGTGGAACATATTCCCAAGTTTGAATATCTCTTGCACTCCAATCGTTGAATAAGGTTAAGCCAAAAATAGCATCATCAGCATCAGCAGTGCTAATGCTTTGTCCTAGTTCAGATGATTTACCAATCACAAACGCAACTTCTAATTCGAAGTCAAGAAGTTTGGTAGGACCAAAAACAGGTTGTTCGGCATCAGCAGGTTTGGTTTGTCCTTTCGGGCGATGAAAATTGGTACCCGAAATAATGATGGACGAGGCTCTACCATGATATCCCACTGGAAGATGTTTCCAATTGGGCAAAAGCGCATTGGCAGGGTCTCTAAACATGGTTCCTACGTTGGTTGCATGATCGATGCTCGAATAAAAATCGGTGTAATCGCCAACACGAATAGGCATCAACAATTGAACATTGCTAATGTATTGCAATACCTTTTGTTGAGCTTCTTTATTATCACGGAGTTCTGCATTGTCAGCATTTAACAAGTCCGAAACTCTTTGGCGCAAGGCTCTCCAGGTTGGTTTTCCTAAAGCAATAAAGTCATTTAGGTATTGATTTGTAAATATGGAATTGTCAATTTTTAAGTTATTAAGAAAACCCATTTTGTTCAACAATGCAAGGTCGAGCACTTGATCGCCAATGGCAATGCCTACTCTAGGGCTTGAGCTTTGTGTTTTAAATATTCCAAAAGGAAGATTTTGAATCGGGAAATCGCAGTTGCTAGCTACTTCTATCCACGATTTCAGTTGAGGGTCGTTTGCTTTTATCATGCTGCAAAAGTAAGAAAAACAAACCTTACCGAACAGATTTAATTGCGCTTATCGTCAAATAAATTTACCCGATTAATGAGTCTCCACTCCGTGGTTCATTTCCTTCAGCACTTCTTTTGCTGGTTCAAAGTCGGGGTTGATGGATGTGCATGCCACAAAGTCTTTTATGGCATCTTTCATTTTATGCATCTCTTTAAAACAAATGCCTCGTGCGTAATAAGCTTCCGTGTATTTTGGATCAAGGTTAATGGCTTGAGTATAATGGTCGATGGCTTCGGGATATTTCTTCAGTCCAAGAAAATAAACCACTCCTAAATTATAATGTGCGTATTTATAGCTTACATCAATTTTTAAAAGCGTGTTATAGCTCGATATGGCATTTGCCCAGCTTTCCATATCTTGATAGCATTTACCAAGGTCGTACCAAGCTTCTGTACTTCTTGGTTTTAGTTTAATAGCATTTTTGTAATATTGAACAGCCAATGAATTTCCTTGCGCTGCACAGAGAATCCCCAATTGAATATAGGCATTGTAATACTGTTGGTCTTGTTCTACTGCGGTTTGCATACTCGAAATCGCCTTTGCTGTATCTTTCAGTTCCTTGTAGTTCATACCTTTCATGAAATACGCTTTAGCATTGTATTTGTCAAGTTTCAAAGCCATGTTGATGTACTGTACTGATTCTTTGTACTTGCGAACATAAAGGTACAATTCAGCTAATTTAAGCATCGCAACCGTGTTTTTATCATCTAATTGAATGCACTTTTCTAGCGCAGCTTTCGATTTAGAGGTAAGGTTGTTTACAAAATAGATGTCCGAAATAGTAAGAAAGTATTCTGCTTTAGATGAATCGATGCTCATCACCTTGTTCATATCCGCAAGACTTGCATTGAAATCTTTTTTATCAAAATAATATTGGGCACGCTTATGATAAAGGTTGGCATTATTAGGTTCAGCAGCTATCAGCAGATTGAGCTTTTTCAACTCTTCTGGTGTTTTTATGGCTACCGTGTCAATGGTCTTTGCGTCCGTTTTTGTTGAATTGCCATTGCACGAAACAAATGTAATGGTGACGAGTAATCCGAAATAGGTAAGAGATTGTTTTAAATTCATGACGACAAAAGTAGATAAAAAACAACATCCCCAACTACAAAGTACCACCTCTCGGCAGTGCTTTCATTGGGGATGTTAAAAATGTTACTGTAATTAAATAAAAACTATTTTGCTGCGCTAACTTCAGGAACAACAGTTGATGTACTCAATACTTCTCTTATTTTTCCTTCAATTTCATCCATTAATCCTTCGTTGTCGTTAAATAGTATTTTAACGGCATCGCGTCCTTGGCCTAATTTGGTATCGCCATAGCTAAACCATGAACCACTTTTCTTAATGATGTTCAATTCTACTCCAAGGTCAATGATTTCACCTACTTTCGAAATTCCTTCACCATACATGATGTCGAATTCAGCTTGTCGGAATGGAGGAGCAACTTTGTTTTTTACTACTTTCACCCTAGTTCTGTTTCCTACTACCGAATCTCCGTCTTTTATCTGACCAATTCTACGAATATCCAAACGTACAGAAGCATAAAACTTAAGCGCATTTCCTCCTGTAGTTGTTTCTGGGTTACCAAACATTACTCCAATTTTCTCTCTCAGCTGATTGATGAAAATGCAGCAACATCCTGTTTTGTTAATGGTTCCCGTAAGTTTTCGTAATGCTTGTGACATCAATCGTGCATGCAATCCCATTTTCGAATCACCCATTTCTCCTTCAATTTCACTCTTAGGAACAAGGGCCGCTACCGAGTCAATAACAATAATATCGATAGCTCCAGAACGAATCAGGTTTTCTGCTATTTCTAAGGCTTGCTCACCATTGTCAGGTTGAGAGATTAAAAGGTTTTCGGTATCTATTCCTAATTTTTCTGCATATGATCTATCGAATGCATGCTCAGCATCTATAAAAGCAGCAATTCCTCCTGCTTTCTGCACCGAAGCAATTGCGTGAAGCGTTAATGTAGTTTTACCGGACGATTCTGGTCCATAGATTTCAATCACTCTTCCTTTTGGTAATCCACCAATTCCAAGTGCGATGTCTAATCCAAGAGAACCTGTAGGTATCACTTCTACGTTCTCAATAGCCTGATCACCCATACGCATAATAACACCCTTTCCGTAGGTTTTATCAAGTTTGTCAAGTGTTAATTGGAGGGCTTTTAACTTCTCTTTATTGATGGCTTCCTTTACTGTAGCCATTTTTGCATCTTTATTGTCTTTGCTCATTGTTTTGTTTTTAGTTCTTAAAACGTTATTTAACTGGTTGGGTATTTAATATTTGTTTTGTATGATTTTTTGTGTCTACATTTGTTATTATTCGCTCAATCATTCCTTCTCCATCAATAATAAAGGTGGTTCTGATGATACCATCAAAAACCTTTCCCATAAAATTTTTCTCTCCCCACACATCATATGCTTTTATCACGGCCAAGTCAATATCCGCTAATAATGAGAATGGTAAACTATATTTACGAATAAACTTAGTATGCATCAATTCGGTATCGGCACTTACTCCTAACACCTCGTAACCACATTCTTTTATGGTTTTGTAATTATCGCGCAAGTCGCATGCTTGATTGGTACAAGCCGGTGTTTTGTCCTTTGGATAGAAGTAAAGTATTAGTTTTTTGTCTTTAAAATCGCTTAAAGACACTAAATTCCCTTTTTCATCTTTGCAACTAAAATCGGGTGCTTTGTCTCTTTCTTTTAAACTAGTAGTATGATTTGCCATAATTTATTTTCTGATTCAAAAATAGTAGTAAAATTCGAAACACTCAAAGATATTTATTAACAAATTACAGATACCCCAATTTTAAAGGGGACTAGAGCTTTGATTTTGTTGACTGAAGAAGAATGAATTTATTTTTTTGATAATGATTCGAAATATTGGCAATACAATTTCAATTCACACGTTTCACATTTTGGATTTCGTGCCATACAAACATATCTTCCATGCAAAATCAGCCAATGGTGTGCAATTGCTATTTTGTCTGTTGGTATATATTTTATCAGTTGCTTCTCTGTTTCAAGCGGAGTGGTAGCGTTTTTGGTTAAACCTAGCCTAGCCGACACTCGAAACACATGGGTATCTACTGCCATAGCTGGCTTGTTGTATACTACTGAGACTATAACATTCGCTGTTTTTCTACCAACACCTGGGAGCTTTTGTAATTCTTCAATGTTGGAGGGAACTTTTCCTTTGAATTCATTGACCAACATAGAAGCCATACCAACAAGATGCTTTGCCTTGTTATTCGGATAACTAATACTTCTAATGTATTGAAACACTTCATCACTGCTTGCTACTGCCATCACTTCGGGTTTCGGAAACGCCTTAAATAAGGCAGGAGTCACCATGTTCACTCGTTTGTCGGTGCATTGAGCCGATAGGATAACAGCTACCAATAATTGATAAGGGTTTTTATAGTGTAATTCGGTTTCCGCAATTGGATGGTTTTTGCTGAAATAGTTGATAATTTTTTCGAATCTTTCTTGTTTTCTCATCGCTACAAAGATAACGATAGTTTTCTCTATGAATCATTCAGATGACTTGTTTTTTCATCTCAAACCTCAACCTCAAAAACCGCTATTTCTCTTGATTTATAATCCTTCCAATAATGGTGTTCAAATCAGGCTTAAAATTAACTTTGTTTCAATTTGTAATAAAAGATTAACTTTACGTTGACAAATAGTTAAAGCTGAGTTAAGTAATCCTGATAAAAATCATAATTGTGTAATTAAATATTATTTAATCTTGTATCGTATTAAAAATACCGACCACTCAAATGAATACTACTACTACTCAAAAAAAGGAGTCGACCAGCAACATTGTTGGTGATATCTTTGGAGGAACAGCTTCCATGCTGGTTGCTCTTCCTTCAGCCATTGCATTTGGTTTATTGATTTACGCTCCACTTGGGGCTTCATTCTCTGGAAGAGCGGCCATAGGTGGTATTATGGGCACCATCGCCATGGGCTTGTTAGCTTCCATTTTCGGTGGTACCAATCGATTAATTTCTGCTCCTTGTGCACCTGCAGCTGCTGTATTGTCGGTGTTTGTGGCTGAGTTGGTTAAAAACGGTACACTTCCAGCCGACTTAATTCCAGTTTACTTAATGCTCGTGGGGCTTGTTGTTGGCATTGTTCAAATAATCATTGGGAAATTGCGTGGAGGGACTTTTATTAAATACATTCCATATCCTGTAGTAGCAGGGTATTTGAGCGGGGTTGGTGTAATCATCTTTACAGGTCAATTCCCTAAATGGCTTGGATTACCTAAAGAAATTAAGTTTTGGGAAGGATTAACTAGAGTAAGCGATTGGAAATGGGAAAGCATCACCGTGGGTGCAGTCACCATTTTTGTTATGTTCATGGCACCGAAAATAATTAAAGCCATACCGGCTGCCATCATTGCCTTGATTGCGGGTGTTTCAACCTACTTTATTCTTTCCTTCATCAACCCTTCACTATTGAGTCTCGAGAATAATCATTTCGTCATCGGTCCTATTTCTGCTTCTGTTTCCGATTTAGGAAATGTGTTTTCTACTCAATGGACATTAGCTTCTTCGCTCGACTTTACTCATATTGGTTTGATATTCCTTCCAGCTTTAACATTGGCTGTTCTTCTTTCTATTGATACTTTAAAAACCTGCGTGGTACTTGATGCCATCACCTATACTCGACACAAATCAAATAAAGAGTTAGTCGGTCAAGGAATGGGAAACATAGGTTCTGCTTTGCTTTGCGGTATACCCGGTGCTGGCACCATGGGCGCTACACTTGTCAATTTGAACAGTGGTGGTAAAACAAAAAAGTCGGGATTAGTATTTGGTATCACCGCTGTACTCGTTTTGTTATTGTTCGGCAAATTGGTTGCTTGGATTCCTATTTCAGCATTAGCCGGAATTCTAATTGTGGTTGCCATTCGAATGGTTGATTACAAAACCTTCGCACTGTTGAAACATAAATCCACCGTCTTCGATTTCTTTGTAATGCTTGGTGTCATTATATCTGCCGTAACCATGAGTTTGATAGCAGCTGCCGGAATCGGAATATTATTAGCCATCATTCTTTTCTTGCGCGAGCAAATGCGAACTTCTGTTATTCGCAGAAAGGCCTTCGGGAATCAGTTGTTCTCCAAGAAAAGTCGTGTAATTACCGAGCGCGAAATACTCGAAGTGAAAGGAAAACATACACTCATCGTGCAATTGCAAGGTCAACTTTTCTTTGGTACTGCCGACCAATTGCTCAGTCAAATAGAACCATTGCTCAACGATAGTAAATATGTGCTTTTAGATATGCGCAGAGTACTTTCTATTGATTACACTGCGGCCAATCGTTTGAAACAAATCTTAGGTAGAATTAAAGAACAACAGGGCTATTTGATTTTTACTTCAGTTCCCTTGAATGTACTATCGGGGCAAAACATTAAAGTCTACTTAGAGAATTTAGGATTGACGGAAACCGAAAATCTAAAGTTCTTCGAAGACCTTGACTTCGCTTTGGAATGGGTAGAAGACGAAATATTGGCTGAAGAGAAAGTAGTGGACGACAACAAAGTACTTGGTTTGAACGAAATCGAGTTGTTCACTCATTTCCCAGATATTGCTTTGAAAACACTTTCTCCTTTTCTTATTGAGAAACGATACGAAAAAGGTCAAATGATTTTCAAAATGAATGACGATGGTGACGAAATTTATTTTGTGCGAAAAGGAAATGTAAAAATTGTTTTGCCACTTGCAGGCGGTGGAACTCATCATTTAGTAACCATTTCGAAAGGTAGCTTCTTTGGCGATATGGTGTTTTTAGATAAACGCAAACGTTCGGCTAATGCCTTTGCTGGTGACGAAGTATTGTTGTACGAACTCTCGCGCAAAAAGTTTGATGAGGTCACCGTACTTCATCCCGAAATTTCAGGTCAGTTTTTCGAAATGCTTGCTTTTGTTATTGCAAACCGCTTGCGCCTTAGCGATATTGAATTGAAGGCCTTGCAAGAAAATTAATGGTGTCATGTTAAAACTTAAAACCAAGGACTTATCAAAATCGAAGATTGAACATCTTCAGGCGAAGCTTCACATCAAAGATCTTCAGATGGAAGCCTTGCTCGATATTTCCAATTCCATCAATTCTCATTTCTCCACTTCGGCACTTATCGAGAAGTTTAAATACTTTGTAAAAGAACAATTGAAAATTGAAAAGCTTGCCCTTTTTAGCTTTCACAACAATTGGAAATGTCTTCTCTATTATGGATTCGACAAACGCGACATTCATAAGATTGATGTACACCGCGACTTGATTTACATGAAAGAAATCACTTCGGTGAACACACAACAACAAAATGTACTGGCTCATTTCGATATGGTCATTCCTGTTTATCACGAGTCTACACCTTTGGCTTTTCTCCTTTTGGCCGACAAGAACAACGATGAGTTGGTGGTTAGCCGATTGATTAAACACCTTAACTTTTTACAACTCCTCACCAACATCACGGTAACAGCCATCGAGAAACAACGCTTGGCTGATGAGGTTCTCCGACAAGAAAAGGAAAGGCGCGAAATGATTGAGAAGCAAAACGAGCTATTGGAAGGCGAAGTAGCCGAACGTACCAAAGAATTGCGTGCCGAGAAAGAAGAGTCGGAACGACTATTATACAATATTCTTCCTCAAGAACTAGCCGATGAACTGAAACAAAAAGGTTCCATCACTCCAATGCGTTATGAGGATGCCACCGTTCTGTTTACCGATTTCAAAGGGTTTACACTAGCCTCCTCTAAAATATCTCCAAAGAAATTAGTAGCTGAGCTCAACGAAATATTCCAAGCTTTCGATTACATCACCGAAAAATACAGCATCGAGAAAATAAAAACCATTGGCGATTCCTACATGGCCGTCTGTGGTTTACCAAAACAAACCGAGTTCCATGCAATCCAATGCGTAAATGCTGCACTCGATATGATTCGTTTTTTAGAAAAGCGCAAATCCAAATCCGAACTTTCGTTTGAGATGCGTGTAGGGCTTCACTCAGGTCCATTGGTGGCTGGTGTGGTTGGTACCAAGAAGTTTATTTACGATGTATGGGGCGACACCGTTAACATTGCTTCGCGCATGGAAACAAACGGCATTCCAGGAAAAATAAACATTTCCGAAAAAACCTTTCAACTCGTAAAAAAACATTTCAAGTGCGACTATCGCGGAAAGAAAGATGCCAAAGGCAAAGGCAAAATGAAAATGTATTTTATCGATCACGAGAAAGAAACAGATAGATACCGTGATGTAAAACACTTTATACTCAAAAAACTCAAAAAAGAACTGCCTAAGAATTTATTATATCATGGCATCCACCATTCGAAGGATGTATGCGATGTGGCCGAAGGCATCGCCATGAAAGAAAACATGGACGAAACCAGCATCGAATTGATAAAAGTAGCAGCCTTGTTTCACGACTCTGGCTTTATCAAAAAGTATGACGACAACGAAACCATGGGATGTAAAATCGCAAAAGAAATTTTGCCCGATTTCGATTATTCGAAAGAAGAAATTGCAAGTATCTGTGGAATGATAATGGCTACCCGCATGCCTCAAGCACCAACCAACAAGATGGAAGAAATACTTGCCGATGCCGACCTCGATTACCTAGGTAGAGTTGATTTTGCTCCTATTGCCAAAACCTTGTTCAACGAACTTAACCTCTTTGGAAAAAAACTTGACGAAACCAAATGGAATAACATTCAAGTCAATTTCCTAAAACAACATGCGTATTTCACCAAAACATCCAAAGAGCTACGCGAATCAGGTAAACAAAAACAATTAGAAAAACTTATTTCTACATTAAATGTAAAACCACAGCCTGCTCCTGTAGTAGAAGTTGTGCCCCAAAAAGAAATTAAAAAGCAAAAGAAAAACAAATAAGTTAGTGTTCACAATTAATCGTTAGTACCATGAAAAATCCACAGAAAAAAACAAAACAAAAGGCTGAGAAAACAGCTAAAACTAGCAAAGTTGGTAAAATGTCGAATCAAGGCGACATATCGATGACCTATGCCGAAAAGATTTCAAAATCCGACTATGAAAAGCAACTCAATACGCTTGGCATAGAACTCGTGAAACTTCAAGAATGGGTAAAACAAAAAAAACTGAAAGTGGTGGTCCTTTTCGAAGGGCGCGATGCTGCTGGTAAAGGTGGAGTTATAAAAGCCATCGAACAGTTCATGAATCCACGTATCTGTAAAGTGATAGCCCTTGGCGTACCTACCGAAAAAGAAAAGGAACAATGGTATTTCCAACGCTATGTGTCCGAATTGCCAAGTGGTGGCGAGATGATGCTCTTCGACCGAAGCTGGTACAACAGAGCAGGAGTAGAGCATGTAATGGGCTTTTGCACCAAAGAAGAGTACGAAGAGTTTCTACGTGCTTGCCCCGAGTTCGAAAAAATGCTCATCCGTTCAGGCGTTATCATTGTTAAGTATTGGTTTTCGGTAAGCAATGACGAGCAAGAAAAACGTTTCCAAGAACGCATCGAAAACCCCGTAAAACGCTGGAAAATTAGTCCTATGGACATAGAGTCGAGAAGCAAATGGGTAGAGTTTTCAGTGGCCAAAGACAACATGTTTGCTTACACCGACACCAAGCAGTCGCCTTGGTTCGTGGTCGAAGCCGATGACAAACGCAGAGCTAGGCTCAATTGCATTTCGCACCTGCTTTCACTCATTCCTTACAAAGACCTTACACCTAAGCCTTACAAACTTTCTCCGCGCAAAGCCGACAAGCATTATGTTCGTCCTCCTAAACAAGAGCAAAACTTTGTTCCTCAGAAATACTAAACCGAGCATTTAGCTCATCATTATCTGCCAACCAAAAAAAGCCCCGAACAATTATGTTCAGGGCTTTTTCATTTCGTGCAAATTTCAATCTACCTGTCCCGACACTTCGGGATTCGCTAATGCCTCACTAAAATATCCATTACTATAAGGCGCTACATCCAAACCTACCTCGTTCTGCTTCATTCTCACTGCATTTAAAACACTTAACGTATTGATTTAAACCCTTATTTCTTCTCGAAAAACAAGCATTCGTGCAATGTATGTTTACATTGTTGCAATGTATGGTTACATTGGTGCAATGCCTGTTTACATTGGTGCAATGTATGTTTACATTGTTGCAATGCATGTTTACATTGGTGCAATGCATGTTTACATTGGTGCAATGCATGGTTACATTAGCGCAATGTATGGTTACATTGGTGCAATGCATGTTTACATTGGTGCAATGCATGGTTACATTAGCGCAATGTATGTTTACATTGGTGCAATGTATGGTTACATTGGTGCAATGCATGTTTACATTGCACTAATATGTGTTTTTCTCCATCTCCTATCTCCTAACATTGCTTAACTATGTGATTAAAATGCATAGATATACGCCTTAATTAACCCTAAAAGATGAAAATGCCAACGAGGAAAAGTAAGAGAAAAAGCGCTGTTTTGGGGAGATTCATCTTTTCTCGCTTCCGTTAAACCTTTTTTGGTTTCCGGTTAATCTTTTTCACTTTCCGATAAATCTTTTTTCGTTTCCGGTTAATCTTTTTAGCCTTCCGATTAATCGATTTATGCTTTCCGATTAATCTTTTTTCGATTCCGATTAATCTTTTTCGCTTTCCGTTATGTCTTTTTCCGTTTCCGATATACCGATTTCGATTTCCGTTAAGTCTTTTCAAATTCGGGCAATTACTCCCGTAATTTTTCGCTTTAGTTCAGGGTAAGTTGGATGAAATAGAACTTTAATGGAGTTTGGTATAGGGTCCCGCCATTCGTAAAACCATACTTATATATAAGGTGTGTTTT
>CAIWDF010000302.1 GCA_903911435.1 uncultured Bacteroidota bacterium | reverse complement strand
GTGCTTATGTGGTTTTGGAGCGGTGATATATGAATTTGGAGCGGAGGAATGTGGTTTTGGAGTGGATGTATATGGATTTCGGGTGGTGCTTATGTGGATTTCGGGTGGTGCTTATGTGGATTTTGGGTGGATGAATGTGGGTTTGGAGTGGAGAAATATGGGTGAAGGGTACTTTTTTAGGGGTAAGGGGTGGATGAAATGGCGGTAAGTTTACTTTTCGTGCTTACTTAAAGGTAATGAGAAGCGATGCGGTGACTAACTGCGCCTGACCCGCGCGAGTATCCTTTTTTTTGGTTCGATATGAAGAGAGGGAAATGGAGAGCATAAAGGGAACGCCCTTCGACAAGCTCAGGGTGACAGAGAAAAAAAAGATACCGCGTGAGGGCAGGTGGACACTGATGAACGAAGAGGGCACTTGATCGCCCAAATTAGTTGTTAGTTGTTAGTTGTTGGTTGTTGGGAAAAAACAATGGAACAAAATTAGATTTGAGTATTGAGACTGCGGGAATGGAAAGATGAAAGTTGATGAAAAGTTGATTAAAGGCTGATTAATATCATAGTTTATGGCGTGAGGTATAAATAGTTTTGTTCAATCTTTTACGAAATACGAATTTTAGGAATGAAAGACATAGCTATAATAGGAATTGGAGTTACCAAGTTTGGTGAATTGTTTCATCAGAGTTATGATGATTTGGTAAGAGATGCGGCTATGCAGGCGGTGAAAGATGCTGATGTTAAGCTGGATGAAATAGGTGCTGCCTGGCTATCGACAGCATTTCCGGAGATTGGTGTTTTTAAGGGAAGGAGCGGAATGGATTTGAGTGAGCCGCTTGGGTTGTATGATATTCCTGTAACTCGGGTATCGAACTTTTGTGCTTCGGGTGCTGATGCTATACGCAATGCTGTGAATGCGCTGCGTGCGGGAGAATGTGATATGGCGATGGCGGTGGGTGTAGAAAAATTGCGAGACAGACAACCACAGGATTCGATTGTAAAAATGATGGTGGAATACGGACATCCGTATTTGCAAAAAGGATTTACAGCAGCAGGAACATTTGCGGTGTATGCCAACCGCATGATGAAAGAATTTGGAATAACACGAGAGGACATATCGAACGTATCAGTAAAAAACCATTTTCATGGTTCGTTGAATGAAAAAGCTTTTTACCGCAAACCTTGTACGCTGGAAGAAGTAATGAAATCGCAGATGGTAGCCAATCCGCTAACGGTGTTGGATAGCTGTCCGACAACCGATGGTGCAGCATGCGTAATAATGGTGAGGGCAGAAGATGTGGATAAGAAAAAACATAATCCAATATTTATAAAAGGTCTTGGTCTTTCGGTTTCGACCGGATGGGATTTACCTTTTTTCGATCCGAATCATGGTTTCCTTTCGTTTGAAGCTACACGACAAGCTGCTAAGACAGCTTATAAACAAGCAGGAATAACGAATCCGATTGAAGAAATTGATTTGGTGGAAGTACACGATTGTTTTTCGATAGTAGAATTAATTACTTACGAAGATTTGGGATTGTGTAAACAAGGAGAGTCGAAAGATTTGATACGCGGAAAAGAAACACAACTGGGAGGAAAAATTCCGGTGAATGTAAGCGGTGGTTTATTATCGTGCGGACATCCGGTAGGAGCTACCGGAATACGGATGGTGGTGGAAGTGTCGAATCACTTGAGAGGTAATGCAAGTGAACGACAAGTAAAAAATGCAAAACGAGGACTGACTCATAATATAGGTGGGCCGGGAGCTATTGCATCAGTAATCATATTAGAAAATTAACAGTTTAAAAATAAATAATTATGGCAACAGTAAAAGGTGAAATAGTGGTGAACACGGAAAGGTGTAAAGGCTGCGAATTGTGTGTACCGGTGTGCAAAGAAAAAACAATTGCAATGTCGGGGAATTTAAACAGCAAAGGATATCACTTTGCGACAAGTACAAATGACGACTGCAATGGCTGTACAAATTGCGCTATCGTATGTCCGGATGGGGCAATAACGGTGTACAGAGTGAAATTAAAAGAAGAGAAAATAAATTAATACAAAATAAACATGAAGGATATCAGATTAATGAAAGGTAACGAAGCCATTGCCGAAGGCGTGATTCGTGCCGGATGTGACGGTTATTTCGGTTATCCCATTACTCCGCAATCGGAAGTATTGGAATACTTAATGGCCACCAAAACAAAGGAACGAACAGGAATGATAACCATGCAAGCCGAAAGCGAAATTGCATCTATTCACATGGTGTATGGAGGTGCTGCTGCCGGCAAACGCGTGATGACATCGTCTTCGAGCCCGGGTATTAGTTTAATGCAGGAAGGAATTTCGTTTATGGCGGGAACTGAATTGCCGTGTTTACTTTTGAATGTGGTTAGAGGAGGGCCAGGATTAGGAACTATTCAACCATCGCAGTCGGATTATTTTCAGGCTGTGAAAGGGGGAGGACATGGGGACTATAAAATGATAGTGCTTGCTCCTGCTTCTGTTCAGGAAATGTATGACTTTGCAAAATTAGGTTTCGAACTTGCTTTCAAACACCGTATACAAGTGATGGTTTTATCTGACGGAGCGATTGGTCAGATGATGGAGAAAGTGGAATTGGATGAACAAGTTCCTCGCTGGACAGATGCTGAAATTGTAAAAATGCATCCTTGGGCTACTACCGGAAAAACGCCTGACAGGGAGCGAAACATTATTACTTCGCTTGATTTGAATCCGGTGAAACAAGAAATCATTAACATCAATCTTCAAAAGAAATTTAAACATATTGAAGAAACCGAAGTGCGTTTTGAACGCATAATGTGTGATGATGCCGAATACTTATTTGTTGCATACGGTTCGAGTGCTCGTATTTGCCAAAAAGCAGTGATGCTAGGCAGAGAGCGCGGAATAAAAGTTGGTTTGCTTCGTCCTATCACTTTGTTTCCTTACCCTACACATGAATTAGCAAAACTTGCTAAACAAGTAAAAGGAATGCTTTCGGTTGAAATGAGTGCAGGACAAATGGTAGAAGATGTAAGACTTTCGGTAAACGGTGCTGTTCCGGTGGAACACTACGGACGCTTGGGAGGAATTATGCCTGCACCTGATGAAGTATTAAATGTTCTTGAAAATAAATTTATAAAAAATAAAAATTATGAGCTACATACCCACTAGAGAAGAAATAATAGAAGACCACGACAATGTGGTTTATGAGAGAACCTGTTTATTAACCGACAATGCGCTTTCGTATTGCCCGGGATGCGGACATGGCACTGCTCATCGTTTGATTATGGAAGTGATTGAGGAAATGAATTTGCAGGCCGACACCATTGGTGTAGCTCCTGTGGGTTGTTCGGTGCTGGCTTATGACTTTATGAATATTGACATGCAACAGGCAGCACATGGTAGAGCTCCTGCTGTAGCAACTGGCATCAAAAGACTTTATCCAAACAAATTTGTCTTTACTTACCAAGGCGATGGAGACCTTGCTGCTATTGGTACAGGAGAAACTTTGCATGCGTGCAACAGAGGAGAAAACATTACAGTGTTTTTTGTAAACAATGGAATATACGGTATGACAGGAGGACAAATGGCACCTACTACATTGCCGAATATGAAAACGGCTACTTCGCCTTTTGGAAGGGATACTGAAACAATGGGGCACCCGCTGAAAATAACAGAACTAGTGTCTCACTTGCCGGGAACTTATTTTGTATCGCGCCAATCGGTGCACACACCGGCTAATGTGCGTAAAGCAAAAAAAGCAATTGAAAAAGCTATTCAATATCAGAAACTGAATAAGGGTTTGTGCTTTGTAGAAATTGTTTCGAATTGCAACTCGGGATGGAAAATGACTCCATTGGAATCGAATAAATGGATGGAGGAAAATATGTTTCCGTTTTATCCACTTGGGGATATTAAAGTTCCGAAATAGACCTCACCCCTGCGCACAGTCTGGCTCAAACAGCCACTGGCTGTTTGCCCTCCCCTCTCCACAAGAGAGGGGGTAGCAAGTGAGAAACTTAAAGACCTCACCCCTTAATCCCCTCTCCACAAGAGAGGGGGTAGCAGGTGAGAAACTTAATAGTATAGAGTATTTAATTTTAAAAAAATAATAAAATGACAGAAGAAATAATTATTGCCGGATTTGGAGGACAAGGTGTTTTGTCGATGGGAAAAATCCTTGCGTATGCAGGCATGATGCAAAATAAAGAAGTGAGCTGGTTTCCTTCGTATGGACCGGAAATGCGCGGAGGTACAGCCAATGTAACGGTTATCATCAGCGATGAGCGTATCAGTAGTCCGATATTAAATAAGTTCGATACTGCTATTATTCTTAATCAGCAATCGATGGATAAGTTTGAGAACTCTGTAAAAAAAGGAGGTGTATTGATTTACGACCCGAACGGAATTGTACGCCATCCCGAAAGAACAGATATCAATATTTACACAATTGATGCAGCTGATGAGGCAGCCAAGTTGGGTTTTAAAAAAGTGTTCAACATGATTGTGCTTGGAGCTTTCCTTAAACTGAAACCATTGATTGAACCTGAATACATGCGTAAAGGATTAGAAAAATCGTTGCCTTTGCGCCATCACGGTATGATTCCCGAGAATGAAAAGGCAATTGAACTGGGAAAAAGCAAAGTGCATGAGATGCTGGTGTTAAGCTAAGACAGTGAATAGCGATTAGCCAATAGCGAATAGAATTAAGGAATAAATTTTAAAAAAATGAAAGTACTATTAGCAAAACCAGGCCTTGACGGGCACGATGTAGGGGTTAAAGTGTTAGCTCACGGATTGATTGAAGCGGGATTTCAGGTGGTGTACACTGGTCTTCGGAAATCGATTGAGGAGATTGTGGATATGGCTGTAGCCAACAAGGCAGATATTATCGGAATGTCTATTTTATCGGGGACACACTTGGTGCTGGCTAATAAAATGAAGGAGGTACTGGCTGAACGGAAACTGAACATACCTTGGTTTGTGGGTGGTAATATACCTGCTAAAGATATTGAGGAACTGAAACGAATTGGTGCTTCGCAGGCATTTGCTACGGGAAGTAAAGTGGCAGATGTGGTGAAGTATTTTAATACGATGAAGGTGGGGGCTTAGGGAGGCTTTACGAACATACAGGTCTTTACGAAATACGAATATTACGAATGTACGAATAATGGAAGAAGGATTTAGGATTTGGCGGGAAGGTTTCTCCTCTTTGCGGGAGGGTTTCTCCTTTTGGCGGGAAGGTTTCTCCACTTTGCGGAAGGGTTTCTCCTTTTGGCGGGAAGGTTTCTCCACTTTGCGGAAGGGTTTCTCCTCTTTGCGGGAGGATTTCTCCACTTTGCGGGAGGGTTTCTCCACTTTGCGGGAAGGTTTCTCCACTTTAAGGGAGATTTAAGGAGATTTTTTATGTATATATATGTAGATTATTTATGAGGAAATTTAAGTGAGTTTGGTTTGCAGGTGAAAAAACACCTGCAAATGCGAAAGACAAAGTTGAATAATGAATATGAATTATTGTAGATTTGTGTGGTGAAAATAATAGGGAATATAAAGTCTGGAATGTTTGCGGGTGAAAAAACACCCGCAAAGGCATCGTTTCTGCAAACTTTAAAGGAAAAATGGAACACCAACAAGGGTTAAAAAGTAAGTTAATTATTTATTTTGTTTTGAAAAATCAGTTATTAATATTGGTCTTATTCTGTGCACTTTGTTCGAGTGCACAGAATTTGATCGTAAATGGAGACTTTGAGTATTATAATTCCTGTCCAACTTGGAATAGCCAGATTTATCGAGCATCTCCTTGGTATGACCCAAATGGGGCAACGCCAGATTATTTTAATTCCTGTGCACCTACCTCTTCTTATGTTAGTATTCCAAATCAACTTTTTGGAGTTTGGCAATATGCTCATTCAGGTGTTGGCTATGCTGGCTTTTTTGCACGACAAAACTATGGAAGTAATTACAGAGAATATATTCAAGTTCAGCTTTTAGATACATTAAATAATTTGCAGTGTTATTCAGTGTCATTTTATACTAATCTATACAATACTTTAAAAATTGGAACTAATAACATTGGAGCATACCTCTCGCCAATTGCTGTAACAAGTATCGCGCCCAACCCAATTGTTGCTACACCACAAATTCTATTATCAGGAAATCCACCAATAATTGACACTATAAATTGGGTAAAAATTTCAGGAATTTATCAAGCAAATGGTGGGGAAAAATATATCACTATTGGCAATTTTAATTATGATAGCACTACAACTGAACAAATAATAGATGCATCAAGCCCATATAATATTGCGTATTATTACATAGATGATGTAAGCATATTTAAAATAAAAACAAGCAATGCTGGTAGAGATACAACAATCTGCCATGGGGATAGTGTGCAGTTAGGCACTAATAATTATGAAGGAGTAACTTATAGTTGGCAACCTATTACAGGGTTAAGCAATGCAAATATTGGAAACCCTGTGGCAAGCCCAAATAGCACTACTACATATTACTTAACACAAACTACGCCTTGTGCAGTTACTGTGGATACAGTAGTGGTGAGTGTTTGTGATGGGATTGGAGTAAATGAGTTGGAAAATAAAACGCATTTTAAATTATATCCAAATCCTAATGATGGAGAATTTATTGTAAATTTTAATAAGGAAATTAAAGATGTAAAAATTGAAGTAAGGAATGTGCTTGGGCAGATAGTTTATAAAGATGAAATAAAAAATATAAACCAAACTGCAATAAAGTTGAATACTATTGCAGGTATGTACTTCTTATATATAACAACAGGCGAAGAGAAGCAAGTAATAAAATTAATTAAAAAGTAAAGGATATTTTCGATATGCGCTACTTGACAATGAATTTTTCAGGCAATTTACTTCAACGTCAATCGAAGCTATACAGTGACTAACTGCGCCTGACCCGCGCGAAGTATCCTTTTTTTAATCAAAAGCCCCGCAGGGTTTGAAAAATAAAAAAAAGATACCGCGTGAGGGCAGGAGGACAGGGACGAACGAAGAGGGCACTTAATCGCCCTAATTTAAAAAAAACAGTAGAACAATAGAACATTTGAACAATAGAATTAAGAACAATTAAAATGAATACCTCTAAATCAATTTCAAAAGGAAAAACGGCAAAAGAACTAAATGTGAAACCTGTTTATCTGGAATCGGGGTTGGAAGTAAACCCTGTGTACACGGCCGATGATACTAAAAACTCGGGGATAGAAAAGGAGATGCCGGGGGAATATCCGTTTACGAGAGGGATACACCCAACGATGTACAGGAACAAACCATTTACAATACGGCAATATGCGGGGTTTGCTTCGCCTGAAGAAACCAATGAGCGATTTCAGTTTTTGATAGAAAACGGACAAACGGGATTGAATGTGGCGTTTGACTTACCGACTCAATGCGGATTGGACTCGGACGATGCGAGGGCGTTTGGAGAAGTGGGCAGAGTGGGGATGTCGATAGATACGCTGGCTGATTTTGAGATTGCATTTAAGAATATTGATTTGGATAAGATAACGGTATCGCTTACTATCAACGGTACAGCAATAATTCTGATAGCAATGTATATTGCGATGGCAGAGAAAGCGGGATATGATATTTCGAAGTTAAGAGGGACTGCGCAGAATGACATACTGAAAGAATTTATTGGAAGAGGTACGTGGATTTTTCCGGTGGATAAATCGGTGAAGCTGGTGGTAGATACAATAGAGTATTGCGCGCATCATGTGCCGAAATATAGTCCGGTGAGTGTGTGCGGTTATCATATACGCGAAAGCGGTGCTAACCCGATACAAGAAATGGCTTATGCTTTTTGTATTGCAAAAGCATATACTGACGGTGCTTTGGAAAGAGGAATAACGATAGATGATTTTGCATCTCGTTTGTCGTTCAACTTTGATATTTACGGAAACTTGTTTGAGCAAGTGGCTAAGTTCAGAGGGGGAAGAAGGTTATGGGCAAAAATAATTCGTGAAGAATATCATGCAAAAAAAGATAGTTCGTGCTGGCTGCGCATGATTGCAGGCGGTGGCGGTGGAGGATTGACCAAAGAACAACCTGAAAATAATATTGTGAGAAGTGCGTATTATGCTTTGATCAGTGCATTGTCGGGTACACAAACGATGGCGCTGTGCAGCTATGATGAAGCGTATACCATACCCACGGAACATTCGGCAGAGATATCTTTGCGCACGATGCAGATTATGATTCATGAAATGGGAATATGCGATACAGTGGACCCATTAGGTGGTTCGTATTATGTGGAGGCATTGACAGATAAATTTGAGGAGGAAATAAAAAGAGAAATGAAAACGGTGGAGAAATGGGATGGGATAGTGAACGCTGTGGCTACCGGAAAAATTCAGGAGTCGGTTTCGAAACAGGCATACGCAAGAGAAATGGGAATGCAAACTGGTAAAGTGCCTAAGGTGGGTGTCAATATTTTTACGAGAGAAGAAGAATCGAAAGATGTGGAGTTTCATCCGTACGACCCTAAAGGAGCGGATGTTCAGATAGAGAAATTGAAAAAGATAAAGGCAGGAAGGAATAACGAGAAAGTAAAATTGTGCTTGGCACAAGTAAAGCAAGATGCAATAGACAATAAAAATTTGATGCCTTCGATAATTGCAGCGGTGAAAGAATATTGCACAGTGGGTGAAATAGTGACTGCAATGAAAGAGGAGTACGGAGAGTTTAAGGAGCCAATCTTCTTTTAGAACTTTACGAAATACTTGACTTTACGAAACACGAATGATTGATAAAAAGAGAATAACGGTTTTAAGTTTGGAACAAGCATTGGCTTTGCCCTTTGCTACTGAACGCATGGTGCATCAGGGATGGCGGGTGATCCGACTGGAGACTCCTGCGGAAGAAGGAGGAGGAAATGCCGGAGACCCGAATCGTTATATAGGTGCTGACTCGGGGTTTCATGATTTACATTCCTACTATATTGCCCCCAACATTGGCAAAGAAGCCATCACCATTAATTTAAAAAAGAAAGAAGGACAGGAACTTTTATTGAAAATAATAAAGGAACTAAAGGTGGATGTGTTTATGTGTAATACATTGCCGAAACGATATAAACAACTGGGAATTGATTTTGAGACATTGAAACAAGCCAACCCTGAACTGATATGGTGCAGCATATCGGCTATGGGGCCTGATTATCCTAACAGTGCCGGTTACGACCCGGCATTACAGGCATTGATGGGTTACACCTATCTGACAGGAGAACCCAGCGGAAAGCCTGTTCCATGCGGCATTCCGATTATTGATTTGAAAGCAGGTGATGAAGCATTTATGCAAGTACTGTTGGCTATGCTTGAAAAGAAACCGGGAGGAAAAGAAATTTTTATTTCGATGGCGCAATGTGCGGCAAGCTGGTTGATTACTGCTTTGCCTCAACTGGAATTTGTGGAAAGGGATGCAGATTTGTTTACAAGAAGCGGTAACGAACACAGAAGTTTTATTCCCTGCAATGTATATCCAACAAAAGATGGAATGGTGTATCTGGCTATTGGCAACGATTTGCAATGGGCAAAGTTTTGTTCGTTGGCAGGATTTGAAAAATTGGGTAATGCAGAACGCAAAACCAATATGGGGAGGATGAAGGAGAAGGAAACAATCTATGCGGAGATTGGAAGCCTGACTGCGAATTATACGACAAAAGAATTTACCACATTATGTTTGAGTATAAACCTTTCGGTGTCGCCTGTGAACTCGATTAAAGATGTTGCCTCCTTAGATTTTATTTCGAAAGAAATGCTGAAAACAAAAATGCCGAATGGAAAAACGGTTTCGTTGTTTCCTTCGTCAATGGCAACTGATTATTTGAAATCGAAAGACAATATGTTGAGTTGTGCACCGAGGTTAGGAGAACAAAATAGCAAGGTGCTGTCGGAAGCAGGATTTTCGGAAGAGGAGCAGGCAAAACTAGTAGAGACGCAAGTGATATAAAAGGGCTTTACGAAATACGAATGATACGAATATACGATTCAGTATTAACAATTGAATAAATGAACATCTGAACAACTGAACAATTGAACTACGATGATAGAACGCACCATAAAAATACTGACACCGCATTTGTCGCCACACGAAACGTGTGTGATGGGAAATGAAGGAATAGCACGAGCTGCATTAGAAGCAGGTGTGAATGGTGTGTTCTCGTATCCGGGTACACCTTCGACAGAAATTTCGGAGATATTTAATCATGTTACCACGTTTCAGAACGACCCTGTGAATCAGGAAAAATATCCTGCCATTACTACCGACCCTGTTTATTTTGAATACAGCATCAACGAAAAAATAGCGTTGGAAAAAGCAATTGCGTATTCGATAGGAAACCGCAGTGCGATGTGTGTGATGAAAAATGTGGGAATGAATGTGGCGAGCGATGCGCTGATGTCGGTAACATATCAGACCATAGGAGCACCGCTGGTGGTGGTGGTGTGTGACGACCCGGGTTGTCATTCGAGTTCGAATGAACAGGATTCGCGGTATTGGGGACAAATGGCATCGGTGCCGATGTTTAATCCGGCTACACCTGCTGATGCGTTTGAGATGATAAAACTGGCGTTTGAACTTTCGGGGAAAATAAAATTGCCGGTGATTGTAAGGACTACGACAAGGGTTTCGCATACGAGGGGAATAGTGACATACGGAAACATTAATCATCAACACCGAGTTGCGAATTTCGAACGATTGCCTGAGCATATTAATATTCCGGCACGAACAGCGGCTGCGCATACACGATTGATTGACAAATTAAAAAATGAAAATGTAGTAAAGCTGTTGTCGGAGACGAGCAGGCTAATACTGAATAACCCGAAAGCTAAACTTGGAATTATAACGAGTAGTGTTGCTACTTCGTATATCATGGAACTGTTGTATCAAAACAATTGTTCGGAACAGGTATGTGTGCTTTCGCTTGGGATGATTCATCCATTTCCGGAAAAGGAGACGTTGGCATTTCTGAAAAATGATTTCGAGAAAATATTAATACTGGAAGAACTTGACCCGATTGTAGAAAATGCAGTGAGGACAATAGCACAGAAAAATAATCTTTCTAAAACTATTTTAGGAAAAGGTTTTGCTGGATTGGTGACTACGGGTGAGTTTTCGATTGATTTGCTAAAAGTGGTATTGGAGGAATTTATGGGAACATCGTTTCGCCCGACAGAAAATGTTCCTCTGGAGAATACAGAACAATACTTAAAAAACCTTCCGCCACGACCACCGGCATTGTGTGCGGGATGTCCTCACAGGGCTACATTCTATTTATTAAAACTTGCCATACCTCGCGAACAAAGCGAACTGATATTGTGCGGTGATATAGGCTGTTTTGGTTTAGGGGCTTTGCCTCCGCTCAAAATGCTGGATACCATCAATCACATGGGAATGAGCATTAGCATGGCTCAAGGGTTGTTCGAATCGGCACATACTACAGAGAAGAATAAAAAGGTAGTTGCACTTGTTGGTGATGGAACTTTTTTTCATTCGGGACTGGCTTCGCTGGTGAATGCAGTTTACACACGGGCAAATATATTGGTGGTGATTTTTGATAATCGGACAACAGGTATGACGGGGCATCAGGCACACCCGGGAGCATCGCGACAGCAGAAATATCATGAAATAGATATTCCACCTTTGTTGAGAGGCTTGGGAGTGGAACTGGTGGAAACCATTAATCCGTTTAATATTAGGGAGAGTTTTGTGCAACTGAACAAAGCGATGGAGTTTACAGGAGTTTCGGTGGTGATAGCAAAAGCACCTTGTATCTTCTTACCTGATTTTAAAGATAAGATTGATAAAAAAATAAGAATAGAAGTTGACCCCACACGATGCAATCAGTGCGAAAACCATGAAGACATAACGCTTTCGTGTTCGCGATGCTATGCACCGAAAAATAATTTATCGAGAGCAAAGGCTAAACTGATGGCCGAAAATTCGGTGGCAGGTGATGAACAACTTTGCCCGGCAAACATTTGTAATCACGGATTTTTTAATTCGATATTGGAAGGAGATTATAAATCGGCAGTGGAGATAGTGAGGGATAAAATGCTGTTTGCACGCACATGTGGTGCTATCTGTCATCGTCCCTGCGAATTGTTTTCGACACAAAACAATGTGGTGCCGATAAAAAAACTGAAGAAACTAGTGTCATCGATTGACGAAAATTTCAGAGACTTTTCGATGCCTATAAAACGTGCGCTGAATGCTGTGAAGAAAAATAAATCGGTGGCTGTAATAGGTGCAGGGCCGGCAGGTTTGAGTGCTGCCTACGATTTGATACAAACAGGATATACGGTAACTGTTTTTGAAAAAGAAAACAAAGCAGGAGGTATGATTACGTTTGCCATTCCTAATTTCAGAATGGATAAAACGGGATTTGATTACGAAGCCATGCAACTGGAGGCAATGGGTGTGACCTTCAAATTCAATACTGCATTGGGTAAAGATATTTCGATTGAACAATTGACCGGAGGATATGATGCGGTGATTATTTCGATGGGAATAAATAAATCGAAAACGCTGGATGTAATAGAAAATGGAATTGCTCCGACCAAACGAACGGATGCGCTTTCGTTTTTAAAACGATTTAATACGAATGAAGAAGTGCTGAAAGGTGCTGCCACCGTACTGGTGATTGGGGGAGGTAATAGTGCGATAGATGCTGCGCGTTCGGCTAAACGATTGAACGGGGAGAATACAGTTATGGTGTCGTGTATAGAGGATGAAGCTGCGATGCCGGCTTTTGCGGAAGAAGTGAAACATGCGAGGGAAGAAGGAATATCGTTTTTGTGTAATAGCTTTGTGGAAAGTTGTGAGGACGATAAAAAAGGGGACTTAGCGGGACGCAACGCCCAACTAAAGATTAAGCTTAGTTCGTTTGACAGTAAAAAACATTTGAAGGATATACATTGCAATTATGTAATTACTGCTATAGGTCAGGTGAGCGATTTGACTGCATTAAACATGCTGAAGGATGATGGCTCGGCACGACTTGGGAATACGAATAATTACAGCGGATATAAGAATGTATTTGTTGCCGGAGATATAAGTTCGGGAACGAATATTAGTGTGATTGGTGCAATAGCTTCGGGCAAAAAGACGGCTGTGGAGGTTAGAAAAAGGTTGGAGGATTATCGGTTCGATTATGAGGGGGAGAAAGCGCTGGAGCGATTGAATACCAAAGCACCTCTCCCCTACCCCTCTCCACAAGAGAGGGAGAGTGACCTGACGGTTGCGGACATGGAAGTGGAAGATATTTTGGAAGAGATGGAGCATTTTAATCTTTTTCAATCGTGTGCTAAGTGTAATCATTGTATTGATAATTTTGGTTGCCCGGCTATGGTGAAGGTGAATGGAAAGGTGCAAATAGATATGAGCCGATGCAATTTGTGCGGATTATGTATTGATGTTTGCCCGAATAATGCTATAAAATGGGTGAGTTAGGATTGGGGATTTCAAATTTCAGATTTCAGATTGCAGATTTCAGATTACAGATTTAGGATTGAAATGTGAGAGAAAAAAGAGGCCCCGAGAGGGGCTTTTTTGGTTTTGGGAGGTGGGGTTTTGAGGGGAGGTTTGAAAAAGGGGGTAAAAGGGCGATTTACGACAAAGTGGCAAAAAATGTCGATTTGTATCAGTTCTATACCGATTCCGACCACAGATTATATGAAT
>CAIWDF010000301.1 GCA_903911435.1 uncultured Bacteroidota bacterium | reverse complement strand
CTAATGTCTCGCCAATATTCGGCACCATAACTCACCAAAATCTCTTCGCCAGCTTTTATGTTTTTTTCTGCTTTTATCCATCCACTGCGTTTCCACACTTCGTAGCAACAGTTGTTGTTAACCCCTTTCACACGCGTCAATCCTTTCGCATCATTCGCCCATCGCGCCATTTCTTCGGGCGTGTTGTAGGCATCAATGCATTTGTTTTTACTGATGTAAAAGATATAACCATATTTGTCTTCTTCTGCACGTTTATCACATTCTCCATCAGTAATTACTTCGCCAAGGTATTCTATAATTCGTTCCCCTTTTTTAATATCACGCAAGGTATAAAGTCCTTTTCCAGCTCCAGGTATTTGCGATTTCTTTACCCTTAAAAATTCGTGTAATGTTTTAGTCATTGGTCATTAATTGTTTTAGTACGTTTTCTATTGTTTCTTTAGTTGTAAAATACGAAAGTAGTTTTTGAAGCACATCATCCACCACCGAATCAGGACAAGATGCCCCACTAGTTAAGATAATGTTCACTGTTTTCTTTTCGGGTATATATAGGTTGGTAATACGGTGCAACTGATGTGTAAAATCGAAATGTTTGATTTGAGTTTTCGAAACGATTTCGGCTGAAGAAGAGATAAAATAGGTTGGCAATTTCTTCTCACAAAGTTCAACAATATGTGAAGTATTCGAGCTGTTATATCCTCCCACCACAATGGCCAAATCAGCTTTTTGTTCTAACAAACCATATGTTGCCTCCTGATTTTCGTTAGTGGCATAGCATAAGGTATCGCGTGTATCGGCAAAATGTTTGTTGATAACCGCCTTGCCATATTTTACCATCATCACACTTTTAAAGTAATCAGAAATTTCTTGAGTTTCGGTAGCGAGCATAGTGGTTTGATTGATTACTCCCACTCGCATCATGTGTTTAGTTACATCGAATCCTTCGGAGTATTTTCCTTTAAACGTTTTTTCAAACTCTTCATAAGTCACATTGCCAAGAATAAAATCACCTAAAACTCGCGACTCGTGAATGTCTTTAACGATAATGGCAGGAGCATTTGTTACACTCCGTGAAAAAGTTGCTCTTGTTTCCTCATGTTTATGTTTGCCATGAATGATGATAGTGTAATTGTCTTCGCCTAGTTTCTCCGACTTTTTCCAAACTCGATCAACAAACGGACAAGTGGTATCGTACTTACGAACAGCTATTCCAATTTTTTCAAGTTCTTTTTCAATAGTCAAGGTGGTCCCAAAGGCAGGAATTATGACAATATCTTTCTTCGTTAATTCAGAAAACGAAATAATTTGCTCTCCGTTTGTATCCATCAAAAAACGAACGCCACGGTTCACTAAATCATTGTTCACTTCTGGATTGTGAATCATTTGACTCAACAAAAAGATTCGTTTGTTGGGATTTTCTTCGATGGCTTTGTACGAAATTTCGATGGCATTTTCCACACCATAACAAAACCCGAAATGACGCGAAATGTAGAAGCGAACACTTCCGAAATCAAGCACTGTTGGACTAAAGTTTTTTTTACGTGGATCGTTAATCCTACGTATTTCTTTCACCTTAGAGATAACCGAACTCTTATAAAATTCGGGAATGTTAAATGTTTTCATTTTTCTGTTGATGTAAAAAGTGTGTAAAAATAATAATATTAACTGATGCTTCAGCAATAAATAGTCGGTTTTGACAATACAATTCTGGAGAATGATACATGAACAGATTTTATTCTATATTTCTGTTTATCAACAATCATCTGTGAATGTCTTTGTAATTTGTTTCTTTTAGGCAGGTACAATAATGAGTATTTTTACACAAATGAAAAAACAACGACCTTTAATTTTGGTTACTAACGATGATGGAATTACCGCACCAGGCATCATTGCCTTGGTGAGTGTAATGAAAACACTAGGTGATGTCATCGTGGTGGCCCCTGACAAACCTCAATCCGGAATGGGGCATGCCATCACCATCAACTCTACCTTACGTCTCCACAAAACTAAAACGCATGGCGTAAAAGAAGAATACAGCTGCAGTGGCACGCCAGTAGATTGTGTGAAGTTTGCAGTGAATAAGATATTAAAGCGCAAACCCGATTTATGTGTTTCGGGTATCAATCATGGTAGCAATATGTCCATTAATGTGATTTATTCGGGCACCATGTCGGCAGCTGTTGAAGGTGCCATCGAAGGAATTCCATCTATCGGTTTTTCATTGAACAATTATTCCATTGATGCCGATTTCTCGGCTGCAAAGAAGATTGTAAAAACAATTGCTGAAAAAGTATTGAAACATGGAATGCCGAAGGATGTTTGTTTGAATGTGAACATTCCAAAATTAAAATTCAACGAGATAGCAGGTATTCGTATCTGTCGTCAAGCAAGGGCTAATTGGGTGGAAGAGCTAGACGAACGACACGACCCAAGTGGAAAACCTTATTATTGGCTTACTGGCAAGTTTGTCAATTTCGAAATCAATAAAAAAGATACGGATGTGTGGGCAGTTGAAAATAATTTTGTTTCAGTGGTGCCCACTCAATTCGATATGACTGCTCACAAAAGTATCAAAGAGATAGAGAAAAGTTGGGCGAAATAGTTGTCGCCTCAAAAAACGGAATAGTAACATTCTTTGGATAGGTGATTGAGGTATTTAGAAGATATATAGATGAAGAATATTAATTTTGATAAAGTGTGGATAGGACTATCATTTGGGTTAGTCGCTCCTTTGGCGGTGTTCTGGCTTTATTATTTGTTTGCCGATGAATATGTATTGAAGCGTGTAAATGTGAGCTTGTGCATGGTCATCAATCTTGCTCCTTTTTACCTCACTTTGAACAAGGAGCAATATAAATCAACTAAAGGGGTGTTGATAGCAACCGTTTTGTGGGCTGTGGTAATTGCATATCTTAGTTTTTTTACCAGTTACTTACGCATCTTTTAAAATGAAATACTACATCATTGCTGGAGAGGCATCGGGCGATTTGCATGCATCTAATCTGATGAGGGAATTGAAAGTGCTTGATACCAATGCGCAGTTTCGTTGTTGGGGAGGCGACTTGATGAAAGCTCAAGGTGCCGAATTGGTAAAGCATTATAGCGACTTAGCATTTATGGGATTCACCGAAGTGCTTTTGAATATCCGAACGATTTTCAAAAATATCGACTTTTGTAAACTTGACATTCAGCAGCATCAACCGGATGTGTTAATATTGGTTGATTACCCTGGATTTAATTTGCGCATTGCTGAATTTGCGAAAGCATCAGGAATAAAAGTGTTTTATTATATCTCTCCTCAGATTTGGGCTTGGAAACAATCTCGTGTGCACAAAATTAAGCGAGTGGTGGATAAGATGTTTGTGATCCTCCCATTCGAAAAAGAGTTTTATCAAAAATTCGACATGGAAGTGGATTTTGTAGGTCATCCGCTTTTGGATGCATTGGCTAACTATGCTAATGAATCTAATATCCTATCAGTCGATACTTCGAAAAAAATAATTGCCCTATTGCCTGGAAGCCGCAAACAGGAAATAGCAACCATGTTGCCTTTGATGCTTTCGATGCAGAAATATTATCCTTCCCATGAATTTGTCATAGCTGGCGCTCCTTCGCAAACCAAGGAATACTATCAGAACTTTGTTAAAGGTAATGAAGTGAAAATTGTATTTAATCAAACCTATCAATTGCTGCAGAAGTCGGAAGCAGCATTGGTTACTTCGGGCACTGCCACCCTCGAAACTGCTTTGTTTGGCGTGCCCGAAGTGGTTTGTTACAAGGGTGGTTCCATTTCGTTTGCAATCGCAAAACAATTGGTGAAGGTGAAATACATCTCCTTGGTGAATTTGATTATGGACCAAGAAATAGTGAAAGAACTTATTCAAAATGAGTTGAACGAAACCAAATTAAAAACAGAGCTTGATAAATTACTAATAACAGATAGTAGAGATCTCATGATGCAAAATTATGCTGAGCTAAAGGCAAAACTCGGTGGCAAAGGAGCTTCTAAAAAAGCGGCTGAATTGATGGTGGGTTATTTGAAATCGGTATAAATAAAAGAAATGAAAAAACGCATTTTACTCCTTTTTATTTTTATTGGGTCGCTGGTTCATGCTGAGAATTTAACTAATGTATCGGTGCGTATACTCACCACCAAAGTGATTACCACTTTTATCTTTTCGCCCCTAAGCGGAAGTTATATGGTATATGCAGATGGTGTTTTGCTCAGCGACTGCGACCCCACAGGTATTTATCAAATGAGTATCGAAAACGACTCCATTCGATTGAAAACATTTGAGAAAAACATTGGCAAATTTCGTTCGCTCAAGTTTTTGTCTAGTGATGCAGATGCGGTATTCAAAATCAAATCGGTGAACCCTCAAGGGAAAGTTCGCTCTTGCGACAACGATATAGAAGTTATACTTAGTCCTGACCGCAAACAATTCGTAATAATAAACAAGGTAGATTTAGAAAAGTACGTTGCTGGTGTAGTGCAATCGGAAGCAGGGAAGAATATCAGCTTGGAATATTACAAATTACAAGCTATTCTCTGTCGCACCTTTCTTCTAGCTCACCTTATTCGTCACGAAGCCGAAGGATTTGAAGTCTGTGATGATGTACATTGCCAAGCTTATCTTGACAAAGCGTCTGAGCCCAATGTACTCAAAGCTGTGCTTGACACCCGAGGACTAGTAGTGGTGGATAATGATTTAAACCTTATAACTGCAGCCTTTCATAGCAACTGTGGAGGAGTGACTTGCAATTCTCAAGATGTTTGGTCAATTTCCACATCATATCTCAAATCGGTGAAAGATACCTTTTGCCTCCATAGTCCAAATGCGCATTGGACTCGCTCCATTTCCCTAGAAGACTGGAAAACTTACCTACAACTAAAACATAAAATACCAATGGCCGATAGTTTGAAAATTCAAGTCATGTCGTCATTTTCGCAACCTAATGGCCGAGCAATTTATTACACCGATAAAGATTTGAAACTCCCCTTGAAGATGATTCGTTCCGATTTTAAACTCAAATCAACTTACTTTTCGATTGAACAAGATGGTGATTCGGTTCGGTTTGATGGACGGGGGTATGGACACGGAGTGGGATTGTGTCAAGAAGGTGCCATGCGACAGGCTTCTATCGGATATTCGTACAAGCACATCCTCAACTATTATTATCGTGATGTTCATTTGGTAGATTTATCTGCTCTCAAATACTTCAAGGCTGAATAACGATAGCATTCCCCCGATTTTCAATTTGTCCAACACCAATTGCGTTTTCGTGACTTACCAGCACCTAAATCTCTTTGAATAGTAAACATATAGAAAAGATGTAGTTTTTCGATTCTATATTAATGTTAATGGCAAAAAAAATCCCGCAACCTATTTAGGTAGCGGGATCATTTAAGAAAGTTGATTCTTAATAGCGGTATGCATCCGATTTAAATGGACCATCAACCGTAACACCAATATAAGCAGCTTGCTCAGGTGTCAAAACATCAAGTTCGCAATTGATTTTTCCAAGGTGTAGACACGCCACTTTCTCATCAAGATGTTTTGGTAAAGTATACACTTTGTTTTCGTACTTGTCAGCATTGTTCCAAAGTTCTAATTGAGCCAATGTTTGATTAGTAAACGAGTTACTCATCACAAATGATGGGTGACCAGTACCACATCCTAAATTCACTAAACGACCTTCTGCCAATACAATGATGTCTTTTTTATCAATAGTGTATTTATCAACTTGTGGTTTTATCACATCTTTAGTTGTTCCATAGTTTTTGTTTAACCACGCCATATCAATTTCATTATCGAAATGTCCAATGTTACAAACAATAGCATTATGTTTCATGGCACGGAAATGACGTTCGCTGATGATGTTTTTGTTTCCTGTAGCGGTAACAATAATATCAGCCTCTTTCACTGCGTTGTCCATTTTCATCACTTGGTACCCGTCCATCGCAGCTTGTAAAGCACAAATTGGGTCGATTTCAGTAACAATCACCCTCACTCCTTGCGATGACAATGATTCAGCAGAACCTTTTCCAACATCACCATAACCAGCTACCACAGCCACCTTTCCAGCAAGCATTAAATCGGTAGCTCTGCGTATAGCGTCTACTAATGATTCGCGACAACCATATTTATTATCAAATTTCGATTTAGTCACTGAGTCGTTGACATTGATAGCAGGAATGTGTAAAGTTCCATTTTTCATACGTTCGTACAAACGGTGAACTCCAGTTGTTGTTTCTTCCGAAAGTCCTTTAATTTCTTTAATCAATTCTGGGAATTTGTCAAAGACCATGTTGGTTAAATCGCCACCATCATCAAGAATCATGTTCAAAGGTTTGCGGTCTTCGCCAAAGAATAAAGTTTGTTCAATACACCAGTCAAATTCTGTCTCATTCATTCCTTTCCAAGCATATACCGAAATACCTGCAGCAGCAATAGCAGCAGCAGCATGGTCTTGAGTAGAGAAGATATTACATGATGACCAAGTTACCTCAGCTCCAAGTTCTACCAATGTCTCAATCAATACAGCAGTTTGAATAGTCATGTGCAAACATCCAGCGATGCGAGCATTTTTCAATGGCTTAGAAGCACCGAACTCGGCACGTAGCGACATTAAGCCCGGCATTTCTGCCTCAGCTAATTTTATTTCTTTACGTCCCCATTCAGCTAAGGACATATCTTTTACTTTGAATTTTACGAATTTTTCCACGGATGCGTTTGACATTTTTTTATGATTATGTTAGTATTAAAAAAGAAAGTGCGAAATTAGTTGTTATTGGTATAACAACCAAATCTCGCACTTGTTTACGAATGATTTTAACTATTTTTTTGGTGTAGCGGTCCAAACGGACTTTCCTGACTTGTCGATGTATGAAAGAACTCCGTCATAACTCACATAAGCTAAACCTTTGGTAAAGTTTGCAACGAAATCAGAACCTTTACTCACCACTACTTTTCCGTTCTTGTCAATGTAATTCCATTTTGCTTCTTTCAAACTTCCAGATACCAATGGCGAGGTACTTATACAAGCTAATCCATCCCAAAAAGAACCAGCTCCTGTATAAATTGGGTTGATGACCATCTTACCCTCGCGGTTGATAAAACCAAAAGTTCCCGATTTAAAATCTCCCACACGTATACAAGCCAACCCATCAGTGAAGGCATAAGCTCTGTCGAACTGGATATCAATTACGATTTTTCCTGTTTTGTCAATATATCCCCATTTACCACTCTTCTCGTCTCCAATTCTTACATTTGCTGTACCTTCTGAAAAATCAAATACCTCATCATATTTGAAATCAATTACCACTTTTCCTGTTTTATCAATGAAACCCCATTTGCCATTTTTCTTCACTCTAGCCATGCCTTCTTGAAAATCCCATGCACCTTCATAAATCGTTTTTACTATAACTTCACCTGCTTTATTAATGTATCCAAATTTCGATTCGGTCTGCACTCTAGCCATTCCTTCGGACATTCTAAAGGCATAATCAGATTTAGGTTCAATAACGACTTTCCCTGTTTTGTCTATATAAGTGAATTTCATACCTTGTTTTACACAGGCTAAACCATCCGAAAAATACATATCCAATTTAGAGTCATATTGTGCAGGAACAACTAATTTGCCGGCAATATCCACAAAACCGCGTTTGCCATCCTTTTTCACCACAGCCATTCCTTCATAAAATTTCTCAGCAAAGTCAAATTGTTCAGGAATCACTACTTTTCCCGATTTATTGATATATCCATATTTCCCTTTATCTTGAAACGGATAAAGCATCTCTTGAGCCTTTACAGTGAATTTACTGAATAAGCCAATCATAATTAATACTACAATTTTTTGTGTAAGATTTAATGACTTCATATTTATGTGTCTGAAATTTTTTGTAAATATCTAAAATAATTTGAACTCAAAAAACTTTTAATTGAATAAAAATTACTTTTTTAATAAATATTTGGTTTTAGGTTAAATGATTTAATTAATATTGCGAGGTAAAAGTAATAGTTTTAATGATACAAAACACTATTTATTCATCTATTTTAAAAAGCAAAAAGAAAGCCGAAAAAAAATTCGCCTTACTTGTTGACCCAGATAAATTCGACTCCAAAGAAACCATTCGACTCGCTGAATTAGCCTCAGTAGATTTTATTATGGTAGGAGGAAGTTTGATTTCGAATGGGGATTTTGAAAAATGCAT
>CAIWDF010000300.1 GCA_903911435.1 uncultured Bacteroidota bacterium | reverse complement strand
TTTTGGGGTTTTGGCCGGTTGGTGGTGGTGGCGGAAGCTGTTGCCTAGCTCGAAAATCGAAAAATCAACATTATTTATTATTAACTTACTGAATATCAATGACCAATAACACAGAATCGGCTTTTCGGGGTCGGGTTTTGGCTACTGTGAGGGTAGGAAACTGCTGGCGGTTTCCTATCATCACAGTTGTGAGGGTAGGAGTTTTTTAAGAATTCTCAACCCTCACAGTTATGATGACTCGATTTTGTTCCGTATTTCCTATCAGCACGATAATGCTGATACAATTCGGCTCAGGATTTCTTATCAGCACGGTTGTGATGGCACGATTCCGCTTCGAGTTTTAGGGTTGACAGGTAGGTTGAGTAGAACATTTATCAAAAACATTACTAATTTAAAATAATATTAAAAAAAAAAATAAAAAACATGTCATCAGAAATTAAATTTATACCAAGAACAAATGCATCGCGCAATACTTTTTTAACAGCAGCGATTAATAAGCATATAGCCCTAGGGGTGGCTAGTATTCTTACCCCAACAACTGCTACGAAGTTAGTTGCCCAGCAGCCCGCTTATAAGTTGGCCATGGCTGCCATCGGTCCGCTGAAAGCAGTGTACTACAATTCGGCACACGACAAAGAGGCGAAAGGCGTGGCTTGTGCCATGTGGAGTTCGCATTTTATTCAAACGTTTTTTATGGGTGTGCAACGTGGGGTGTTTGCCGTGGGCGACCTTGCGTATTATGGCCTTGACGAAAACGGTACTTTGCCCGATATGTCGAGCGAAGAGAAAATTTTGGAGGTGGCACAAAAAATAGTGGACGGAGACATCAACCGCATGGCTGTGGCAGGTGCTGTGGCCATGAGCATGCCAACGGCAGCCGAAGTGAAAGCCAAAAAAATAGCGTTGGCTGACGCCAGAACTGCTACCAACAATGCCCTTGATGCTTTGAAACAAGCGCAAATAGCGTGTAATGCATTGAACGGTGCTGCTGACGAACTTATCCGTTTTTTGCAAGGCGAAATAGAAACTCATTTCTCGAACCTTCCGCGAGCTACCATGCGCGATGAAGCTAGGCTTTGGGGGATGAAATACACCAAAGGTGGAAGTGATAAGAAGGTAACAGGTGTGGTGACTGATGCGGCAAACGGATTGGCCATTGAAGGTGCGGTGGTGCGTTTTGCAAACGGCCTGAACGAAGACGAAACCACAGTGGCGGGTGCTTATGCAATAAACACTACGTTGATGGACGTTCAAGATTTAATTGCCGAACATCCACTTTACAAAACGTACACCGAGCCACAAACCTTGGTAGAAGGCACCAATCCGGTAATCAACATCAAAATGGTGAGGCTGTAGGGAGGGCGTTGATGTAAGCGTTTTACGAAATACGAATTCTACGAATGTACGAATGAGTGTTTGGTATTTGAGGAATTAGGATTTAGGATTTGAGCTATGCGCCTTAGTGCCTTAGCGGTAAAATCCTAAATCATTTTCTACACTGAAATATTCTTCTATATTTGCAGAAATTATTTACAAACAATTTAAAAAAAACAAAATGAAAAAAAACATGAAGCACATTAGTATGTGTATTGCAGCAGTAGGAGTTATAGCTCTGGCAAGCTGCGGAGGTTCGAGTGAAACAAAAACAGCTGATGCTGCGGCAACAGCAGCACCAGCAGGTCCGGTAATAGCCATCGATGCTTCGGGCTGGGCAGCAACAGATTTAAGCACACTTTCCACGATGATTCCCGTAAGCATGAACTTGCCAAAGGATGCTAAAATGGAGAAAAATGGAAATGGCGGTGTCGACATCCGCTTGAACGAAGCCTACACCATCACTGTGTCGAACATAGCTGTTGGCAGCGTGAAGGAAGCAATGGACTCCGACAAAACCTTGAACGTAAACAACAAAACTTCGTACAAAGACGGAAAAGTAATAACCGAAGAAGCCAATGGTTATGTGTATCAAATGCAAATGAACGATGAGGCCAATGGCACTAAATACGAGCCAGAAGCACACTTTTTCTTTTACCTCGAAAAAGATGGAGCGGTGTATTCTATTTCCGACAATCGCCCAATGGACAATGGATTTTTGCCTGGAAGCACCTACGCAGTGGACAATGCAACCAAACTTTACGAAAGCGTGAAAGCTACGGCCAAGCTGAAATAAACACCAACAAAACATCATCAACAAAGCTCCTTGCAGAAATGTGAGGGGCTTTTTTTTATTGTTTTACGAAATACGAATACTACCAATGTAAGAATAAGGATTGAGGAATTAGGATTTGGGATTGAACAACTCTGAAAGAGTTGAACGTGAATAGCCCCCAATGAAATTGGGGTGGGATGATAACAGAACATC
>CAIWDF010000299.1 GCA_903911435.1 uncultured Bacteroidota bacterium | reverse complement strand
TGCTTTCGGCTGGTTTCCAAAGTATACTAAAGTGTGTAAAAAACGCAATTGCTGCGGTGAGATTGCATTTCTCTCCTCTTACATTGCAATTCTCTCCCCAGATATTGGATTTCTCTCCCTTGATATTGGATTTCTCTCCCCAGATATTGGATTTCTCTCCCCTGAGATTGGATTTCTCTCCTCGGAGATTGAATTTCTCTCCCCTGATATTGCATTTCTCTCCCCTGAGATTGAATTTCTCGACTTCTACATTGAATTTCTTAAGAAAGACGTATATAAATGTTTACCCAAATGAAGATGAAGTATCGTCATTTGCTAGGGATTAGAATTTGTTTCTTATTGCCTATTGAGCAACTTTGAAACTTCTAACTTTAAACTAAGTACTACAATTCGCCAATGGCAGCACCAATGGTAAAGTGGAATTGTCCTTTTTGCATACCAAGGTTAGTAGGTACATCGTCAAGTCGCCAACCGTAATCGAAGCCTAACAGACCAAACATAGGTAAGAACACCCTTACGCCAACACCGGTAGAACGGTAAACGTTGAAGGGGTTAAACTCTTGTTTGTTAGCCCATGAGTTTCCGGCCTCTAAGAATCCTAGCATATAAATAGTAGCCGAAGGATTAAGTGTGATTGGGAAACGCAACTCAGCTGAATATTTGGTGATGAATGATGCTCCAGTACTAGGCGAGAGTGATTGGTCGTCATATCCTCTCAACGCAATAATTTCGCGGCCATCAAGTGCATAACCTGTAAGTCCGCTACCACCCATGTAGAAACGTTCGAAAGGAGACTGCCCAACATGACTATTGTAGGAAGTTAATAAACCAAAACCAAGTGAAGTACGCAAAATTAAGTTGCGAGCCTCCTTACCATCCGTTCCTCGTTTATTGGTAATTGGGGTGAAGAACTTAGCTGTGAATTTATATTTCTGATATTCTACAAACTTAAAGCGTTCCTGTGCTGTCAATGTAGAGGAAGTGTAATCTTTGTTGTTGAAAAACGAATAAGGAGGAGTCCATTGTCCAGTCAAAGCTAATTGCGAACCACGAGTTTCGAAAATTGGTTTGTCCACCGAGTTGCGTTGCAACGAAGCTTTGTAATAAATATTGTTAGAATACCCTTTGCTGAACGAGAAGATGGAGCTATAATTATTCAAAATATAATATTGATAATCCAATTCTTGATACAATGTAAAATAATCATCAGGCCATTTCAATCGTTTACCCAAACCTACCGAAGCACCAACAATGTCGAGCGAAGCACGCAAAGGGTTCGATATTTTGTCTCCATTAGAGTCTGTAGTTTTACGTTTCTGTCCGTTCGATTGCACCGAATAATAACCCGTAACACTTAGTGAGTTTGGTTTTTTACCACCCAACCAAGGTTCGGTAAACGACATGTTGTAGGATTGATAAAACAACCCACTCGACTGCGCTCTCACGCTTAGTCGCTGTCCATCACCCGAAGGTAAAGGTCGCCACGATTCTTTTTTGAAGAAATTCTTTCCAGAGAAATTGTTGAAGGTAACACCTAGTGTTCCTACCACCATTCCATTTCCATAACCTCCTGAAAGCTCCACTTGGTCCGAAGGTTTTTCTTCCACCGTGTATTCTATGTCCACCGTACCGGTAGCTTGGTTTGGAGAAGGCAGTACGTTCATTTTTTCAGGGTCGAAATATCCAAGTTGTGATAATTCGCGTTGAGTACGAATAATATCCGACCTGCGGAAAAGTTGTCCAGGTTTAGTTCTTATCTCTCGCATGATAACACGGTCGTTGGTTTTTGTGTTTCCAACTACAGTTACTTTGCTAATGGTAGCTTGCTTGCCTTCGTATATACGCATTTCAAGGTCAATCGAGTCGTTCGTTACATTGGCTTCTACAGGAGTAATGTTGAAGAACAAATAACCATCGTCCATGTATAGCGAGGTGACATCGTTTCCATTCGGGTTCGAAAACAATTTCTGATCCAAGGTGCTTTGGTCGTAAATATCTCCTTTTTTAATTGAAAGCACGTTGGCTAAATCTTTGCTAGAATACTTGCTGTTGCCCACCCAAGTAATATTTCTGAAATAATATTTTGTTCCTTCTTCCACAGTGATGTCAATACTCATCCGTTTAGTAGCATTGATGGTATCGCGTTTGATGCTGAATGTGCGGAAGCTACGTTTCCAATTCAATTTAATCTTTTGCTTTTCTATCCTGTAAATCGAATCGTGAACAATCTTCGCATCACGAAAACCTTTCTCGTTGTATTTTGCAATCAATGCTTTTTTATCTTTCTCGTAATTGTCTTCGTCAAACTTAGCTGAGTTAAAAGGATTCCACCAATGTCTAGGTTTGGTTTCTTTAAACGTTCTACGGAGTTTCCATTTCTTTATCGATTTGGTTCCCGAAATATTAATGTCTTTTATTCTGATTTTGTTTCCCTTCGTCACATTGATAAAAAGCACAATGTTGTTCTCCAGTTTTTCATCCTTTTGTTTCACCACATTTACTTTTACATCGTTGTACGATTTGTTCACGAAGAAAGTTTTAACAGTAGAAACAGTAGAAGCAATTAATCCATCGGTCACCACCTTTCCTTTGATAAGTTTAATTTTCTCACGCAAATCGTCAGCTTCGCCTTTGGTCATTCCTTTCAAGGCAAACTTCGAAAGTCGAGGACGTTCTAAAACTTGGAAGTTGATGAAAATGTTTTTGCCCTGAATCTTGGTGGCGGTTATCTTGATGTCCTCAAAGAGTCCTTGTTTCCAAAGGTTTTCAATGGCAGTCGAAAATTTATCTCCCGGTACTTGAACCTTATCACCTACTGACAATCCAGATAAAAGAATCAATACATTTTGGTCGAGGTGACTTGCACCAGTGATGGTTATCCCACCAATCTCATATTCTTTAGGAGAAGCAAAATCCACAGAAGCAGAGTCGTTGCCTCCTATGGTAAGTTGAGCTTTTGATGATATTATAACGAGAGAAAAGCATATAATAGCTAGTATTTTTTTGTACATCTTCAATTTATGAAATTAATTGTTCGCTCGTTTTTCCAAATCTGCGCTCACGGTTTTGATAGTCTATTATTGCTTCGTAAAAGTCTTCTTTTCTGAAATCAGGCCAAAGTTTATCAGTGAAATAAAGTTCTGAATAGGCCAGTTGCCACAGCAGAAAATTACTGATTCGGTGTTCACCACTTGTTCTAATCATTAGTTCAGGCTCAGGCATCGAGCTAGTACAAAGGTTAGCAGTAATGGTGTTTTCGTCAATATCTTTTGCCAATAAGGTTTTATTCTCAAGATGTAATGCTATTTGTCGAACAGCATTGGTAATTTCCCAACGTGAGCTATAGCTTAAGGCAAGCACTAAGGTAGTTCTGGTGTTGTTTTTTGTTTGGTCGATGGCTTCATTGAGTTCTGCATAACAATCTGCAGGCAAACTTTGCAAGTCGCCAATAGCTTGCAGTCGAATATTGTTTTTGTTTAAGGTGGCAGTTTCAGCACTGATGGTGTGTACCAAAAGTTGCATCAAGGCAATCACTTCCTCTTGCGGACGGTTCCAGTTCTCTGTCGAAAAAGCATAAAGCGTAAGGTATTTAACACCAACTTCAGCTGCCGCCTCCACCGTTTCACGCACCGATATCACTCCGTTTTCGTGACCAAAAATGCGTTCTTGTCCTTTTTGTTTTGCCCATCGTCCATTACCATCCATGATGATTGCAATGTGTTGTGGTAATTTAGAAGGGTTAATTTTTTCTTTCAGACTCATTCTTATTTTAAAATCGTTTTACCATGTAAAACGAATTACATCTTCATTTTGTTACTTTTTATTTAAATCCTGGACACTTTTCTCGTTTTTGTTTCAATTCAAACGAAATAATGATACCCGCAAATACATACCAATCTTTTGTTGTTGCGTTTCCTCGCTGTCTTCCCACATTACCATAGTTTGGGTCAGTACCTTTACTAGGGTCGGACAGATAAGCAGCATTCTGAGCGCTCAAACTATTGGGGTTATAATATTTTCCACTTACATCATCCAAGTAGTCGGTAAATGTTTTTCTAAATCCCCATTCACCTGTTATCCCCATTTTTCGAGAAACGTTGGTTTTGAATCCAATTCCAAATGGTATTGAGATTTGAGTAAGTTTATAAGGTTTTCCCATCGAACCTCCATCAAGTCCTTCACCTTCAGTTCGCATTGGTTGTAATGATACATAGTTGTTATTTGCCAACTGTCCTTGAGGATTGAAATTGAACACTGCAAGCCCAACAAAAATGTAAGGCGAAAATTTTTCTTTTTCTAATCCTATGCGATAATCAAGGAAGTTAAAATCAAATTGCACCGAAAACTCATCAATCATGGATTTGAAGTTCAAATTTCTCTGCTTTTGTGAAGCGGAATTGGAATACGAATCATGCCCCTCGATGCTTCCAACCATAAACGATGCTCGTGCAGCGATTCTAGGGTTAAAATTATAACGGAACATTAGTCCACCTGCCGGCTTTGTAAAAACAAATTGCCTTGAAGGGTTTAAATCACCGATATAATATGAACCACCAAGAAAAACACCCAATTCGGCACTGTTTTTATGCTTTGAGTGCAGTTCAACAGGCTTACCTTTTTGCTTTTGGGCGAAAGTAGAGTAGGAAGAACTAAGAATAAGGATGATTAAATAAACAAGTTTTTTCATTTATTGAATAACGGCAAAACGCTTCTTTTTATTGTGTTTTACCCTTAATAAGGAAACAAATGTAACAGAATTTTGGATACATTGGCTTGTTAAACTTAGTTAATTGGCTTTGCCTTTGCCAATACCTCATTTAGCTTCGGACGCAATCGACTTTTGTACACCGAAAGAGAGTCATCGTTTTTCCCTCGTTTTCTTAGTGCTCGTTGTTCTTCGGCTGGCAATGCTGCAATTTGCATACATTCGGGAGTGCAACAGCCCTTCATTCTTTCATTACATTTAGCACATTGTATAAATAACAAATGGCAATTGTCGTTGGCACAGTTCACATGATTATCGCAAGGTTCACCACACTGATGACAATTTGCAATCACATCCTCCGTGATGCGTTCGCCTACACGCTCGTCAAAAACAAAATTCTTACCAATAAATTTAGAAGGTAACCCTTCCGCTTTTATCTGTCTCACGTAGTCAATAATTCCTCCGTGCAATTGATTAACATCTTTAAATCCATGGTGCTTCAGATAAGCGGAGGCTTTTTCACATCGTACACCGCCCGTACAATACATAATGATTTTTTTTTCTTTTTTGTCCTTTAGCTCTTCCAATACCATTGGCAATTCCTCTCGAAACGTATCGGCATCAGGTGTTATAGCTCCAATGAATTTACCCACTTCCGATTCGTAGTGATTCCGCATATCAACAATTATTGTATCTGGCAACTCCATGGCCGCATTGAACTCCACAGCTGAAAGATGGTTGCCTACATTCGTAACGTCAAAACTAGCATCGTTTAGCCCATCAGCTACAATCTTTGGTCTTACCTTAATAGTAAGTTTATAAAATGATTTACCATTGTCCTCTATAGCGATTTTTAAGGGTACATCTTTAAATCGATTATCTTGATTCAAATTATAAATAAAAATTTCCCAATTATCTTCTGGAACACAAATTTGAGCATTAATTCCTTCTTTAGCAATATAAGTACGACCTAGTATTTGAAGTTTGGTCCATTGTTCAAAAAGGTGGTCGCGAACTTGTTGTGGCTCGTCAATCAACACGTAGCGATAAAACGATACCGTAATTCTTTTGATAGTTTCTTCTTGAATCCTTTTTTTTAATTCATTTTTGTTCACTCTGTTTTGCAATAACATTGTTTCATGGGTTAGATTTTTGCAAAGATAGTTTTTTGTTTCGAAAAGCGTTCTGAGCCTTTGCAGTCAAAGAAAAGCTTTTTGTTCAAATGCTATATGGGAGTATGTAGTTGTTTCTTTATAAGGCTTGGGAATTATTACTTCGGATTATTCCATTATCTTTGTAATCTAAAATCAAAACAAAAAAACTATGTACATCGAACAATTATATACCAATTGCTTGGCTGAAGCAGCTTATTATATCGAATCAGAAGGGGAAGCTGTAATCATTGACCCATTGCGCGAAACGGAACCCTATGTGGAACTTGCTAAAAAGAGAAATACAAAAATAAAATACGTGCTTGAAACGCATTTTCATGCCGATTTTGTTTCTGGACATATTGATTTGGCAAGGAAAACAGGAGCAACGATTGTTTACGGGCCAACTGCTCAAGCAGGGTTTGAGATAAAAGTGGCTAAGGATGAGGAAATACTTCTGTTGGGAAAAATAAAACTAAAGGTGCTCCATACTCCGGGTCACACAATGGAATCTTCTTGCTTTTTACTGATTGATGATAAGGGTAAGGATTATGCTGTATTTACTGGTGATACCTTATTCGTAAACGAAGTTGGTCGGCCAGATTTAGCTGTAAAAGGCAACATTACTATGAATGATTTGGCTGGAATGCTTTATGATTCTCTAAATGCAAAAATACTACCATTGGCAGATGACGTTATTGTTTATCCTGGTCATGGTGCTGGTTCAGCATGTGGAAAGAATATTGGAAAGGAAACATTCTCAACCATAAAAATCCAAAAACTCGTAAATTATGCGTTACAACCAATGTCGAAAGAAGCTTTTATTATGGCTGTAACCGAGGGTCTTCCAACTCCTCCGAAATATTTTTTTATGGATGCAATGTTAAACAAACAAGGGTATGATAACATAGAGAATGTAATTCATAAAAACACTCACGCTTTGAGTGTTGACGAATTTGATGCTTTGACAAAAACAGATATAATCATTTTAGATACCCGTACTCCTGACGAATATGAAAACGGTACTGTTGTTGGTTCAATCAATATTGGACTAAACGGTCAATACGCTCCTTGGGTGGGTTTTTTGATTGATGCCAAGGTTCCTTTGATACTTATAACAAACGAAGGTAAAGAAACAGAAGCCGTTTTACGTTTAGCAAGAGTGGGCTACGAAAATGTTAAAGGATTTCTAAAAGGAGGAATGGATGCATGGCGAAATGCAGGAAAGTTTGTTGATGAAACGGAGAGTATAAATCCTGAGGATTTTTTAAAATCGAGCTTAAGCAAACAAGTTGTCGATGTTCGAAATCCAGGAGAATGGAAAAATGGTATTGTCGAAAATGCAAATCTAATTGCCCTTGCAGATCTTGAACAAAACATGAACCTTCTAGACAAGAATAAATCATATCTTGTTCATTGTGCAGGTGGCTATCGTTCGATGATGGCAGTTTCCTTGTTAAAGAAAAACGGATTTAAAAGTGTTGTGAATGTTCGAGGAGGGATAACCAAAATGATTCAAGTTGGAGTTCCTACTGTATTGCCCGAGATGGCCTGATTTTGGTGAATGCGAACTTAGTTTATTCTTTCATAGTATTCAACAAGATTTCGAGTCTTTGTTCAATTTTGTTATTGTTCATCTTTTCAATAAATCCTGAATATTTTTTCGATTCAATTAAGGCTTCTTTTAGGTTGAATTTTGATTGGCTTTGGAAGTAAGCAATTTTCTTTTGTTCTAGGAGTCTTGCTAAATATTCTTGTTCCGTTTGACCTGGAGTAGGAACGAATACAACTTTCTTTCCAAGAGTAGCCATGTCCATTATAGTAGAATAACCTGAACGAGCAATTATTAATTCCGATTTTTCTATTGTTTTTTGCATTTCTTCAGCACAGAGGTGTGTTATCATAGTTATGTTTTTATTGATTTCAGTGTTCTCAATTTGATCAGTCATCCCCCGAACGATCAAAGTTTTTAATCCGTTTTCATCAAGTTGTTTCAAAAGGATGTTTTCAAATATCGTTCGCTGAGGCTCTGGGCCAGAAAGAATAATTAATATCGAATAGTTGTCATTTGGATTGTTGTCATTTGGATTTGAATTGAACCTAGAAAGTAAGCCCACAAAAAATGCATTTCTAGGAAGTGGAAATTTGTGAGACAAGTCGCCAGATAAATTAATTTCCCCTTCCTCATCAGGAATCCAACATTCAGTATATTTATGTATGAAATTTAAATTGATTAGATGTAATAGGTTCACTCCAAAAGGAGATTTTATCATCGTTTGATGTGTTATAAAAATACACCTTACATTTTTATTCCATAACCCAAATCTGTTGTCCGAAATAACAACATCAATTTTTCTAGTTTTAATTATATGATTCAAAGCTTGGTGTTCACGATAAATTCCTTTTAAGATTTTAGGAATGGAGAATAGCATTTTCAAAATCATCAAACTCCCTCTTGCATAATTAATGGAGTAACCCTTTAGTTGAATGTGCTCGATATCTGGAAATTCCTTGCGGAGCAAGGCTAACGGACGACCATCAGCCGCAACAATTACTTGTTGTTGTTTTTCAAGTAAGTATCGAATAATTGGAATGCATCTTGTTGCATGGCCAAGACCCCAATCTAAAGGAGCGATTAATATTCGTTGTTGTTGTTGCATTAATTTTTATTTTTGTAAAAATAAGAATATAAGTAAATCGAATAATGGCAAAAAGAAAATTAAAGAAGTTTGCTGAGGTTAATTCATTTGATAATTGTTTTTTTTTGTCATTTGAACAAGCTAAGGAAGATAGTTTTCAATTAAAAGGAAAATGGCATCAAGCATATTTCAAAAATAACAATCCTATTGTGCTTGAGTTAGGATGTGGAAAAGGGGAGTATTCAGTAGGTCTGGCTAAACGTTATCCTGATAAGAATTTTATAGGTGTGGATATAAAAGGAAATAGGATTCATACAGGCGCAAAGATAGCTGTGGAGAATAAAATGAATAATGTTGCTTTTATTAGAACACGAATTGATTTTATTGAATCTTGTTTTTCTGAGTACGAGGTATCTGAGATATGGATTACATTTCCAGATCCCCAGCCACAAAAGACACGTGAGAGAAAAAGGCTAACAAATATGATGTTCATAAATAGATATCAAAAGATATTAATTCCAAACGGAAAGATTAATTTGAAAACTGATAGTGAGCCATTTTATGCATATTCAAAAGAAGTGGCGTCAAATAATGGTTTCGCAATTTTAGATTCAACAAATAATTTATACTTGAATCCTAATTTGAGAGATGAATCATTGACCTCAATTCGGACTTACTACGAGAAGAAGTTTTCCGAAAAAGGATTTAATATTTGCTACTTAAAATTCGAAGTGTGAGTGCTTAATTCACACTTCTGATTTTAAGTGTTTATTTTGTTTTTACTTTTTCGGGTCGTTCAGATGATTTATTTGGTTCCAAAATTCGACCATTAGGAAGTACGGGATTTCCGTCTGCATCTAGTTCAACTATTTCGTAACCTAATTTAGTCAATCCTTGATATGTTTTCGATTTGTCGCCCACGACTAATATTACCATGTTTTCAAAAGGTAATCTTGTTTTGGCTAGAGTTGTAATTTCTTGTTTAGTTATGCTTTTTAATATTTCATTTTGTTTGTCAACATATGTTTTCTCCAAGTTGTAATCCATAATTCGTTTAATGAATCCAGCCTTTTGCTGAGCAGTTTCATATTTAAGTGCATCACTTTGAGCAATAGAATTTTTAGTGAATGATAGTTCATCGTCAGTGATTCCCTTACTCGCGTAATTTTTAATTTCTTTCATGAATTCTACAATAGAGCTGTCAGTTGCATTTGCCCTGACTCCCGCACTTGCAGTAAATGGTCCAATGAATTTATTTCCATTAAATCCCGATCTTGCACCATAAGTCCACCCTTTATTTTCACGAAGGGTCATATTGATACGGCTATTAAAAGCGCCACCAAGTATATAATTCATTATGCTTGATTTGTAATACTCTCCTAGTGCGTCATATTGCAAGGCCATATAACCGATTCGTATTTCGGATTGTGGTGCTTTATCTTTATTCACAAAATAAATTTTCGTTTTACTAATAGTTGGCAATCCAGGGTCTTTCTGATGAATGATTTTACTTCCTTTCCAATCTCTTAAAAAGGTTAACTTAGGTACAATGTCGTTTTGATTCACATCTCCAACAATAACAATTGAACCAACAGAAGGTGAAAAATTGTCATGATAATATTTTTTCAAATCTTCTAAAGTTATTTTTTCAATACTTTCTTTAGTTCCTAATGTCGAAATACTCATTATATGATCATTCCCGTATAAAAGTTTTGAATAAACATTATTAGCTATTGTAGTTGCTTGCGTTACTTGATTAGCGATTGATTCAAGTTTTTGCTTTTTTACTCTTTCGAATTCTTCTTTGTCAAATTTTGGGAGGAATATTATCTCCTTTGCAATTACTAATGTTGAATCAATATTTTTTGTTAGAGAAGAAATATATACAATCACATCTTGACCATTATTCGAAATGGAAACATTACTTCCAAGCATGTCAAGCTTTTCTGAAATTTCTTCTGCAGTGTGTTTTAATGTGGATTCACTCATTAAACTCGTCATCAAATTCGAAATGCCAGCCTGTGCCTTTGTTTCATAACGATGCCCGCACTCAACTGTCAATTGAATTGTCACAGAAGGTACTTCGTCACTTTTAGAACCAATCAATTTCATTCCGTTTTGATAATTAAGCATCCAATAATCAGGCACTTTTACTGGGGAAGCGAGCCCTGCAATTGGTTTCTTGCTCCTATCAAAATTGTCATTTGCTTTTTTATATGTTAAATCTTTATACTCTTGCCCCTCGATTGCGTTTGTATTTCTTGCTGGTGGAGTATAATTGTCAGATTTAGCTAGATTTAACTTGCCTTTAGGATAAACTGATAGAACAACAGCTTTTTTGTTTTTTATGTATTGATTGTATACTCGCCAAACATCTTCTTTTGTTACCTTATTATATGCCTCTATTTGCTTAGTAATAAAATTAGGATTGTTGGTATAGGTTTGGTAGGCGGCCAACATTCTTCCTTTGCCTTGCACACTCGATAATGAGTTCACCATGTTTGTTTCAAAGCCTGCCTTGAATTTTTTCAAGTCATCTTCTGTCACACCTCTTTTTTCAAATTGTGTTAGTGAAACTCGAATGAGAGAATCCATTTGTGATAATTTTTTATCAGGAAAAGCTCTTACAGATATGCTGAAATCCCCTACCAATTCAGATGTTGAGTTTTCAGCGTTTGCACTTTGTGCCAATTCTGTTTTTACAAAGTTTTGATAGAATATTGATGATTTACTCCCAGCTAAAATATCTGCTAATACATCCAATGGTGCTTCATCTGGATTATTTTGAGGTACAGAAGGCCAAGTGAATATAATTTGAGGTGCTCTGATATTATCTTCGTATGAAATGTAGCGGTCGCTTTCAAGTGAAATTGGTGCAAGTGTTTGTGGAGTGACTTCAGGACAACGAGGGATGGAACCAAAATATTTTTCAGCAGCCTTCACTACATCAGCAGCCTTCACATCCCCAGCAACGGTTAGTGTTGCATTATTTGGCCCATACCATCGTAAAAAAAACTTTTTTAAATCATTTACGTTTACTCGGTTTAAATCCTCTATGTAACCTATTGTTAGCCATGAGTAGGGATTAGATGGTGGATAGAGGGCTGCGTTTATTTTCTCTGAAACTAATCCGTAAGGTCGATTATCGTAGTTCTGACCACGTTCGTTTTTTACAGTTGAACGTTGGTTTTCAAATTTCTGTTGCGTAACCGAATCAAGAAGAAAACCCATCCTATCGCTCTCTAACCAAAGTGCCGTTTCGAATTGATTACTTGGTACAATTTCCCAATAGTTGGTTCTGTCAGTATTTGTTGAACCATTTAGTGTACCTCCAGCTTCTGAGAGAATTTTAAAATGCTCAGCTTTTTTCACATGATCAGACCCTTGAAACATCATGTGTTCAAAGAAGTGAGCAAATCCTGAGCGACCTTCTTGTTCTCGAACAGAACCAACATGGTAGGTAACATCTACATAGACAATAGGATCTGAGTGGTCCTCATGAACCACTATTGTAAGGCCATTACTCAATACATATTTTTCGTATTGAATCACTAGTTCACTTCCTTTGCGAGTAATTTTCTCTACTAGCTTTGTTTGTGAAAACAAAGATGTGTTTGTTAGTATTAAGGCACTAGAAATAAAAATATTTCTAAGTAAAATAGTTAACCTCTTTTTTGATTTCATTTTTTATTGTTTTAATTATTTTCTTTTTTTAGTCTGCTTGATTGAAAATACTATTCAATCACTACCACTCGTTTGGTAAATGAATCATTACCTAAAGTGAGTTTGATGAAATATACTCCATTACTTAATTTCCGATTTGAAGTGTTGAGATTAAACTTGTATTTGCCTGTTTGTTGATTATCGTTAACAAGCGTGTTGATTTTATCTCCAATCATCGAATAAACTTCTAATTTAACTTGAGCATCGTGTGAAACCGTGTATTCTATTGTTGCGTTGGTTCTAAATGGATTTGGGTAAACAATAAAAGTAGATTCTAATCCTTTAATAGTTGGAGTTTGAACGTTGATGTCTGGATTAATAGGATAAATATCAGATGAATCTACCCAATAATCAAGGTTAGTGAAGACTGTATCTGTTGGAGTGATGTAGATTGTCCATACCGAATCTCTCAATAATCCTGGTATGTCAATGTAAATGTCATAATGTCCAACAGGAATACTATCAAAATAATAGTATCCTCCACCATCAGGCGAATCGAGTGATGAAGTTGTTGTAGCAGCAATCATCTGACCTCCTGGATTATTTCCGATTTTAACATCTCCTCCTGGAATAGGGTCGCCCTGTACCCTTGGCATGCCATTCGCAAGTGGTGAAAAGAAAGGTCCTTGGACTAGTCGTCCGCTGACATGCCCAGAACCACTTAATGTTTGATTCTCAACCATCACAATATTTAAGGTATCCTCTGCATTACATGTATGAATAAAGAAAGTTGTTGAATCCCATAAACTAGTTGGCAAATTTGCAGCATTATAATAGCTAGGAACAAAATGATGCGCGTATATTGAAGTGTCGGGGAATATTTTAATCAATAAGTTGTTATTGTAAACATTTGTGAAATGAAAGTACCCGCTCACTGTATCAATAGACGAAACCTGCATCGTGTCGAATTGTGCAAGATTAGGATTATACCAACGATACAGAACCGCTTTATTGTTTGTTCCGTGAGAAAGAATTCCTCCAGAATAAGTGACAAGTCCATAGATATCAGTATGACGAGAACTAAATGTTACGGTATCAGTCGCGCTACAAACAGCGGTATCTGT
>CAIWDF010000298.1 GCA_903911435.1 uncultured Bacteroidota bacterium | reverse complement strand
CTGGCAGCTCATTCGGAGTTTGCTTTTCTGCGCTATCAGAAAAACGCAAATTATAACAGATACCGTATTTCCTGGGTGGCTAACAGCTACAATCCGAATAGAGCAGCTATGTACCAGATTCTGCTCGACTGGTCAGGAGCGCCGGGTTATGAAAATGCAAATCCTGATTCGTGCAAGGCAACGTTATATTACTATACTCTGCCAACCATTGATGTTGGCGAAGTATTTGCTCCAAATCCCGAGAAAATAACATTTCCTTCAGGAACGGTAATTACGGAACGTAGGTATTCCTTAACAGATGAACATGCAGCATTTATACGTGCTATTTTGATGGAAACTACATGGCAGGGAGGATTCTTCAACACAGCCTCAGCGAATATCCCGACTAACCTGAGCCAAGGAGCCAAAGGCTTTTTCGGGGCTTGCGGAGTGTTGGAGAAGGAGGAAACAGCAAAATAATTAATTTCGGGAAACATTCATTTTAGACATGCTGAATTCAAGTCACAAATGCAACTTTTGGATTAGTCAAATGTATTGATAAAAACTCACATGGTGATAAAAAACCTAATTTTTTTCTTGGTCGGTTGTTTAGTATGTCCTGAACCCTCTTAACATCTTGGTTTGTAATGTTTTCAAATGACGATCCTTTTGTGAAATATTGTCGGATAAGCCCATTCGTGTTTTCGTTGGCTCCGCGTTCCCATGAGTGGTAGGGTTTTGCGAAGTAGAAGTCAAGAGTTAAACTTTTGCTTATCGTTTTGTGTTCGGCAAACTCCTTCCCATTATCAGCCGTGATCGTATGTGTCCATTCCTTAAATGGATTCAACACTTCAATTGCTTTTTGCGCCAGTTCTTCAGCATTTTTCCCATTTAGTTTTGCAATCAATACCATGCTGCTTACTCTGTCGTTTATAGTCAACAAAGCACCTTTATGATTTTGTCCAATTACAGTATCTATTTCAAAATCACCAAGTCTTTGCTTTTGGTCAACAATAGCAGGGCGTTGAGATATGTCAATACGATCTTTTATTATACCTCTGGTATCCTTTGCAGCACCTCTCTTGCGATACTTTCTGCCTTTTCGTCTAAGATGTAAGTGCAATTTACCTCCTTGCTTTTTATCCCTCCAAATATGTTGATAAAGTCGTTCTGGACTTACGCAATTTATTCCTTCTAGCTTTGCCCTGCCTGCTATTTGTTCAGGGCTATAGTCTCTTTCAAGCCAGCTCTCTGCAAAAATTTCAACCTCGCTCGAAAATGAAATGTGCTTCGGTTTTTCCTTTTGTCGTTGGTTGTACTTTCGTTGAGCAAGATCATTGGAATAACAACCACTGCGTTTGTCACAGTTTCGCCTCAATTCACGACTTACAACCGATTTGTCTTTCTCAATGGCTAAAGCAATGTCTTTTTGACTATAGCTTTTATTATTCATTACAGCAATTGTGTACCTTTGTTCTTTGGTTAAATGTTTCATCTTGCAACTTTTTTTTGACGAGGAGAGGGCAAAATTAAACTTTACCCATCAGGACAGGGGGAAGGATTTTTTCCTTCTCCTTTGTCTTGAAAAATATTAAGTATTTTTCCTCGTAAAAAGTTGCATTAATTACTTGAATTTAGGTTTGTTATTCCAGCCATCCATTTTAGTTTGCGCATTTCAAGCAGCTTGTGTCTTAATATAGATTTGG
>CAIWDF010000297.1 GCA_903911435.1 uncultured Bacteroidota bacterium | reverse complement strand
GGAAATGTAGAAGTAGGCCAAGAAACAAAAGATATAAAATAAAAGCCTTCGAGAGATGAACTCGGAGGCTTTTTTGTTTTGTGAAATGAAGAAAAAAATAGATAAGCTTAGCAATAATAATTAACCTCAAAAAACAAAAAACATGAAAAAACTTTACTTCTTAATCGCAATTTTAATTTTTAGTTTACAAATAACTAAAGTGGAGGGGCAGAATTCGTATGACCCTTACTGTACCGTGAATAGCGCATTAGATTGGGATGGAGCTACTCTGGGTGGAACTCCTTCTTCTATGTTCTATGATGGAGAATATCAAATTTCACTCAGTGGACATTATTGGAATAATTCTAATTTTAACAACAATGCAATCACCTATAAGATAGAGGTGGTTTCATTTCCTTTTACAACCAATAGTTATAATGCAGGACATCCAGCATTTGGCAATTTCTACGTTAGAAAATTAAAAATGCCAAGTGAAGATCATACAATGACTCCGAACAATATATTTACATATAGACCACTTGAAAATGGTTGGAAACGAGATTCATTGCATTCTTTTCCAGGAAAAGAGTATGGGTTTCTTCTATTAAGAGAATATAGCGACACTTATGATAGAAGTGCTGGAATGACAGCCGCGGCTGACTTGGCTAGTCTGGGATTTGAAAGTGATGATAGTACAAGTACATGGGACTATGATGATTACGCTGAACCGAATCGAAAGATATTTCCACATTCGATACTTAAACATACATTCTATATGCACTGTGGAGGTGCTACCACAGCAGTGGTAGATAGTTTTTCGTTTATACTGGATCATACAAGAGGCAGAATGCGCAACTATCCGTTTATTGATGTAGTACCAAATCCAACTCACGCAGCTGCAAATCATGATATTTTGATTTTTCCAAGTATGTATAAAGGGGATTGGAATTTGGGAGATAATGTTAATAACTCGGGCTATAACGACCAAACGATAAATTATTTTCCGAGAGTGCTTGGGGATGAGGAATGCACCTCACACGTTCCTTCTATGTATGATAACACAAGCAACTTTTTTGTGAATGATTACTTTCGACCTGCACCGTATTCTTTGGTTCAAACGTATCTTGCAAATTATAACGGAAGCGCTACAGCAGGGTCGTCCTTACCTCCTTCTGTGGCACATCAATATATTATTGACCAACCGATAGATTTAAATTTAATAAATCCATCAGAAAAGATAATATATAATCCATCGGAAGCATCAATTGATTTAGATAATACTATTAATAATTACAATTCGGGTAGTCATACTCTCGTGTTCCCATCGGGCTATACCTTTAAAACAGTAAGTGGAAAATATCCGAATAAGACGGATGTATTAGCAGCTGACCCCTACCACTTGCATATACACCCAGAACAAATTAATGCTCCGAGTACATTGGGATGCGATGCTGTTTCAGAATACACAGTGGAAGCTGGGAGTACATTAGAAATTGGTGATTGTGTAAGTCTATACGATGTTAAAATAACAGTAAAACCAGGTGCTAATCTGAGTTATAATCATTTTACACTATACGGAAGTAATTATCAATTTGTGGGCGCAGGCAACATTGTAGATAGAGCAATTGCACCATCGGAAGAAGAGGCAAAGAACTGCCCTTTTAATTGCTATGAACATAATAATACCATGTATGGCTATGATTTAATTGATTATGATTTTAGCCAAAATGGGAATTTAGATTTAACTTCATTTGATGCAAATGGAGGTGATGGGGTTTTGAAAATAGGTGGTACGCTAACTGTTAAGAGTGGTTATACGTTAAATGTAACGGGACCAATTAGAGTTGAATTTGGAGAAAGAGGAAAGATAGTAGTTGAGGATGGCGCAAAATTAATAGCTAATGGTACATCAGGTAGTGAAGTAGTATTCACTTCTGCTAATTTTTGTAAACAAAGTATGTGGGAAGGAATAGAAGTTTGGGGAGTGCCAAGCAACTCACTACAGAATAGCAATATTCAAGGTGTTGTGCAATTTAACCATGTTAAACTTTCGAACGCACGAAATGGAATAGCTACACGCAATGGCGGTGATAATTGGAATTATAATGGAGGTATTATTAGATGTAACAATGTTGATTTTAAAAACAATAGGAGGTCGATAGAGATATTAAGTTTTCACAGAAGAATTCCTTCGGGAACAGAAATTGCGAATCTTAGTTACTTTCATAATTGCCAATTTTACACGGATGGTTACTTGAACGAACCAGGGTACAAAACAAGTGATGGAAGACATACTTCGGGCCATGCGCATGTGACGATGTGGGGAGTAAAAAATGTTAATTTTCAGAATTGCATTTTTGAAAATTTGACACCTAATGATTATGAAACAGATACTAGAGGGATAGGTATATATACTATAGATGCAGCGGTACAGCTAACAGGAGGTACAAATGCAAATATTTTCAAAGGGTTGAGTGATGGTGTATGGTGTTCGAGCACTGGTGGACAAACGGATTATATTAGTGTTGATGGAAACCATTTTACAAATAATGTGCATGGACTAACACTTGATGGTACAATGTTATCTAACGTTAGTAGAAATATATTTGAAATACCTGCACATGAGCCAAATTCCTCAATAGCAGAACATACTTTGAGACGAGGGTATAATAAACCAACTGGGTTGTATTTGATAGGTGCTATGGATTTTACAGCACAGGAAAATCACTTTTTGAACTTTGGAACTCCGAGTTCATCAAACAACACTAGTGCTGAGTATAACTATGGAATGGTTGTGAATAATTGTAGTGGTAGCGCAGATCCATTTTTCCTTGCAAGAACGGGATTGGGATGGGCATATAAGAATGACTTCGTAAACTTAAATGTAAACTTACAAAGCGAACTCGATAATAGAGGTTTTTTTGATGCGGCACTTCCTTCACCTTCTACAGGTGGTTTTGAATACAAATGTAATACCTTTAGCAATAGAATTAATTACGATGTAACCGTGCCTGATGGAGCACAAATGTCTGGAGTGTATAGTTTAATAAGAGACCAAGGGTTATGTAATGATCCATTCACCTCAGCTATAGACCCTAATTTGTTTGCTGGAAATATCTATAGTCCTTGTACTGCAAATAATAATTTCTTTGAAGAATTACATTTTGGTAGCAATGGTAGTACTAATTCTTTATGGCAGAATTCAACTTTCAATTACAGCGATATAACCGGAGCGTTGAATTGCACTAATTATATTCCAACTATTCCTTCGTGTCTTTCAAATTTTGGTACAAATAGCTGTCCAACTATTTTTACTAACGGTTCAAATGCCCTTTCACAAGTAAGAGATGCTTATTATAATAGCCAATATTATGCTAACCTTTCACGAATTAATTATTTACAATTACTAGATGGCGGAAACACAAATGATTTGTTAAATGATGTAACTAATTTTACTTCCCAAAATTTAAAAACTTTATTATTAAGTAAATCGCCTTATTTGAGTGATACAGTGCTTTTATCAATGATGGAGCGAGCTGATACATTGCCTATTAAAGACATACAACAAATTATTATTGCGAATTCGCCAATAACCAATAAAGTGATGTCGAGAATTGAAACTAAAACAAATTATTCAAAAATAATTGATAGCATTACCCCCTATCAAAAGGGGACTTCGCCTCGCTTAGAAAAAGAAAAAGGAGTGGATTATTACTCATTTCAGGCAAATTTAAAAACTGTATTGCTTAAACAAGCATATTTAGATGTCAGTAATTTAGATAGTTTGGCATCAGTTTCTCAAAAAGATTCGACATTAATGGGGAACTTGAAACTGATTGGTGTATTAATAGGTAAAAAGGATTTTGCAAATGCACATATTATACTAAACGAAATATTTACTAAGGAAGGAGCGAATATAAGTGATGAGACTAAATTAAATGCAATGAGTTTATTGCTTGCAGAGCAAGATAAAAGCTGGTTCGATTTACCTGATAGCTTAATGCAGGCTGTAAAACTAATGTACGATGCACATCCAGAAACAGCTATCAATGCAAGAGCAATATTAGCATTAACAAAAGGATTGCAATATGAGCGTTACCCATTTGATTTGGAACCAGGGGAGAAACGATTAGTTCATAAAAATAATATCTCAAATCCGAAAAAACATACATTTCTAAATGTGTTTCCAAACCCAGCAGATAATAATTTTAAAGTGGAATTTAATAAACTATCGGAAGATGGCAAAAACAAAATAGTTGTTTATAATTCATTAGGAGGAATAGAAAGAGAAATAGAAATACAATCTGGACAAATGGAGTTATTTATTAACTCAAAAGAATATGCTCAAGGAGTTTATTTATTAATGCTTATATCAGACGATAGAATAATTGACAAAACAAAAATTTTAATTATTCACTAGACTTTTGCTGAACCCCAATACTATTATTCATGAAAAATCTTTTAGCAAAGTTAATGATATTATTCTGCGCAATCAACAGTAATTTGAATGCACAAATTTATTTTAATAATTTGTATCCATACCATTCTCAGGTAGCAAATGCCTCTTCAGTTATTGAATTAGACACAGGAGGATATTTATTTAAGGGGTGCCCCTCTGGCACATATCCCTCTTTGGTAATTTTGAGGATAAATTCTAATGGTGATACTTTGTTTACAAAGGAGTATGTAAAACCTTCTTATTCTTTTTCTTTAGGGACTTCCAATTCAATAATACATACTTATGATAATGAATATGTTTTTTCAGGTTCGATATTGAACCCCACTAATAATAGGGATGCTCTATTAGTAAAGCTGACTGAAAATGGAGATACTCTATGGACAAAAACATTCGGTGGTGCGAACTTTGACAATGCAAATACAGTTTGTCAAACACCAGATAGTGGTTTTGTTTTGATGGGTGTAACACAAAGTTTTAGTAACGGTCCTGCATCTGATTTTTATTTGGTTAAAACAGACAAGAATGGTAATTTTCAATGGCAGCATGCTTATGGTACTACTGCTGCTGAAGATTGTGTTTCTGGTCAAATTACTTTAGATGGAGGTTTTATTATGACAGGACATCGAAGCAATCAATTCTATATTGTAAAAACAGATAACGCAGGAAATATGCAATGGCAGCAAACGTATGCGGGTACTTCAGGGGCTTGTTTTATTAAACAATTAACGGACAGCAGTTATATACTTACCGGAGCAAAAGTAGTAACAGGTTTTGCAGGTGAAGCGTATATGATAAAAATTAATAAAACAGGTGGAATAATATGGCAAAATCATTATGGAAGTGCTTCTGTAAATGATTGGTTTTATACAGAGCCAATAGTTTTAAGCGATGGGAGTATTGTTGTTGGTGGACAGCAGATGCAAGGTGGAATTGGTCTAGGAATGTTAGTAAAGACAGATAGTTTCGGAAACCAACAATGGTTGCGAACTTATTTTTCTAATACAAGTTATACAAATTATGTTTATGATGTTAAACACACATTAGATAATGGTTTTGTTCTAAGTGGATACGTAACTAATCCATGGCTTGTGAAAGTAGATAGTAATGGCTGTGAGTATGCAGGGTGTAATGTGGGGATAGAGGAATTGGGAGTTGATGGAGGGGAGATAGAAATTTACCCGAACCCAGCAACTAATGAATTCACTCTAACAACTAAAAACCAACAACTAAAAACGATACATATATATAATGTACTAGGTGAAGAAGTGCTAAAGCTAGAGCGAATAGCGACCAGCGAAAAGGCAATAGATATTAGCTCGTGGAAGGCTGGGGTATACTTTGTAGAAGTGGAAACGGAGAAGGGTTTAGTGAGGAAGAAGGTTATTAAGAGTACAATGTATTAAGTAAATCACCTTATTTGAGTGATACGGTGATGATTTCGATGGTTAACAGGTTTGAACAGCAATCTCCATTTGATGTCAAGCAAATTCTCATCGCAAATTCTCCAATAACAAGGAAGGTGATGAAAGTAATTCAAAGTAGTGATTATTTGCTTACAATTAGAGATAGTATTATGCCTTATCAAAAGGGAGTTTCGCCAAGAACAGAGAAAGAACAAGAATTGAATTATTATTCATTTCAATCGAATCTAAAAACTGTATTGCTTAAACAAGCATATTTAGATATAAGTAACTTAGACAGTTTGGCATCAGTTTCTCAAAAAGAT
>CAIWDF010000296.1 GCA_903911435.1 uncultured Bacteroidota bacterium | reverse complement strand
CACACCAAGTGCCACCACTACTTATACCGTAACAGGAACCGATGCGAATACATGTTCAAATACATCTACACGCACCATCACGGTGAATGCTTTACCAACCGTAGGTTCAACTACCACAGCATCTACAGTATGTGCAGGAACATCGGTAACCATGAGTGGAACAGGAGCAACATCATATACTTGGAGTGGCGGGGTGAATAATGGAGTAGCTTTCACACCTAGTGCCACCACTACTTATACCGTAACAGGAACCGATGCGAATACATGTTCAAATACATCTACACGCACCATCACGGTGAATGCTTTACCAACCGTAGGTTCAACTACCACAGCATCTTCAGTATGTGCAGGAACATCGGTAACCATGAGTGGAATAGGAGCAACCTCTTATAGTTGGAGTGGAGGAGTGAACAATGGAGTAGCTTTCACACCAATTACTACAACAACGTATACCGTAACAGGAACAGATGCGAATACTTGTTCAAATACATCAACACGTACGATCACGGTGAATGCATTACCAACAGTAGGTTCAACCACAACTGCATCTGCAGTATGTGCTGGAAGTTCAGTAACCATGAGTGGTACAGGAGCCGACAGTTATTCATGGACAGGAGGAGTTGTTGATGGTACTAGTTTTTCTCCAAGTGCTACTGATACGTATACTGTAACAGGAACAACCAATGGTTGTTCGAACACTGCTACTCAAACCATTACTGTGACGAGTCAAGTGACATGGTACTTAGATGTTGATAATGATGGATATTATGTTGGTAGTCCTGTGAATTCATGTACTAGCCCAGGGATTGGATACAATACCACTGCAACTATTTTGGGTGATTGCGATGATGCAAACTCTGGTGTTTACCAAACAGGAAGTTTATTTGTGGATGCGGATGGAGATGGTTATTCCAACGGAACAGTAATACTTTGCTATGGAGCTAACGCACCTACAGGTTATTCTTTTACCTCGAATGGAACAGACTGCAACGACAACGATAATTCTATTCATGCTACATCTTCAATCACAGCTAGTGCAGGTGCGAATGGAAGTATTAGCCCTTCAGGAGTTTCCAATTTTTGTGGAGGTAATCAAACTTATTCGTTTACACCTAATGCCGGATTCTTGATTCAGAACGTTGTAGTGGATGGAAATAACCTTGGAATGCTTTCATCGTATACGTTTTCAACCATCACATCAAACCATACCATAGTGGTTAATTTTATTGCTAATTCAGGATGTTCATCGGCACCGGCATCACCTGCCATCTCTGGTCCGAATGCAGTGTGTGGTATGTCAACAGGTATTTATACTGCCACATCAGCAACAGCTAATTCATTTGCTTGGACCATGCCAGCGGGTTTAGTCATCACTTCAGGACAAGGAACATCTTTGATTCATGTAAATTACTTAACAGGTACAATTAATGGAAACATAGTAGCGACCGCAACCAATGCATGTGGAACTTCTGCTGCTACTAACTATATTATCACTAAAAAACCACAACCCCCTAGTGCAATAGCAGGACCTACATCACTATGTGGAATGGCAACCGCAAACTATTCAGCTACTTCGTTTGGTGCTACCTCGTATACATGGTCATTGCCAGCAGGTATTACCTTAACAAGTGGAAGCGGAACTAGCAGTATCAATGTGGCTATCGCATCTACTTTTGCAGCAGGAAATATTTCAGTGATTGCTGTAAATGCTTGCGGAAGTCTTGCCGGCACAGCGATCACTGTAGTAGGAAAAGTGCCTGCAGCTACTACTGCTATTGCTGGGTTAACTAGTGTTTGTGGTGTTTCTACAATTACTTACACTGCAACAGGAATACCAGGTGCGAGCAGTTATGTATGGACATTGCCTACAGGATTCACTCAACTATCGGCTACCGGAAATAGTATTACGGTGCAAAACACAGGTTTTGTATCGGGTAGTATTTCGGTACGTGGGGTAAATGGTTGTGGAATTGGTGCAATTAAAACATTAGTATTGACAGCTGCTACAGCTACTCCAGGTATAATATCTGGACCTACCGTTACTTGCGGATTGTCTTCTGCAACTTATTCCATTGTTCCAGTATCAGGTGCTACCAACTACATTTGGTCGTTGCCTGCAGGAGCTACTATATTCTCGGGTGCAGGAACCGCGAGCATTGTTGCTACATTCACAGGAGGAATGATTGGTACAGTTGGAGTAATGGCGAATAATGGATGTGCGAATAGTGTATTAAGAACACTTGCAGTGAGTAAAGTGCCAGCTGCTCCGGGTGCTATTACTGGACCAACGGTAATCTGTGGTTTGGGTACGGTTTCGTATTCAATAGCTGCAGTAGCGGGGGCAACTAACTACTTATGGGTAGCTCCTGCAGGTACAAGCATTGCTTCGGGCCAAGGAACAACATCGGTGGTGGTGAATGTAGCTTCTTCTGCATTTGCCGCAGGCTTGATAAGAGTATATGCTCAGACATCTTGTGGAAACAGTCCTTATTCGGGCTTAACATTTGGTGCATGTGCTAGTCCTTTAGAAATAAGTGTTGCCGACAAAGGCAATGCGTTCTCAAGTATTTATCCTAACCCTACCTCATCAAACTTTACATTGGATGTAACAGTGGATAGTGACCAAGAGCTCATGCTTGAGGTGTTTGATATTTCAGGAAACATTGTCATCACTGAGAAACATAACTTAGTAAGTGGAACATCAACAATGATTACTAACATGGAGAAATTTGATAACGGAATTTATTTCGTGAGAATACTCGATGCTGATAGGAATGTGATGCATACCGAACGAGTAGTGAAACAATAAGAACTTCACTAAACGATAAAAAAATCCCGTTCCGAATTATCGGAGCGGGATTTTTTTTGTTTACTTTGCATATCAAATGTAAAAAGCATGATGAAAAGTAAATTACTCATTCTTGTTTTATTATTTTCTTTCTATTGTGTAATTACATTTGCTCAATCTTCTCCTCAGCCGTGGCAGCCCGAAAACGAAGTTAACTTTTACACCTATCCTGCAATACCTCATCGTGTGCAGGGTATAGTACAAGATAAGTATGGATACATTTGGTTAGGCTCCACAGACGGTTTGTATCGTTTTGATGGCATCAATTACAAACGGTATGTGCATAATGAGTATAATGTAAATTCCATTTGTGCTAATAATTGTTATCCAATGCTTGTCGATTCGCAAGGGTTGATGTGGATAAGAACAAGTTCTGGTCTTAGTGTGATGAATACTTCTATCAACACGTTTCGCAATTATTATTTATCCGATTCATTGTTCAATGATATTATCTCTGGAGTGTTGGAAGACAATAAACACAATATTTGGATATGTTCGATGGGGAGGAAAAACCTCACGAAGTATGAACCTGCCACAAAAAAATTTACAAGCTTTATGTTTCCCGATTCAATTTATACCAAAGGGTGCAGAACATTTGGAATTGCCTATGACCATGACCACATCATCTATATAGCCTCCGATGCAGGTGTAGTTCCTTTCAATACAACTACTGAAAAGTATGAAAATCCACTACCTGGAGCCTATCCTGGTTATGGTGAGAAACTTTTTAATTGGGGAACTCAATGCGTGTTGAATTCAAAGGATGGAACATTATATACAGGTTATTGGAATAATCCCAAAGACGTCTTAGTGGTTGGTATTTATGGCAAACAAAATAAATCGGTTAGCGGAGAAACTCCATCTGTAGAACCTAAATATTATAATACTGGCGCCTTGGCCGAAAAATCGGATAACGAATTGTGGATTGGTACTTCACTTGGAGGATTATTTGTTTACAACAAAAAAACTAAAACCTGTGTTTTGTGCAAACACAACGTAGACGACCCTAAGTCGTTCCCATTGGAACCAAATTCCTTAACATCAAGTGTTTTTAAAGACAAAGCTGGATGCACTTGGATTAATGCCGATAATAAACTGGTGAAAGCGGATGACATGGATCAAACCGTGAAGCGGTATAGAATCAATCAAACAAATGATGTTAAAGATGAATACACTATTACGATTAATACGGTGGTTAAAGATTGGAATAAAAACAAATTGTTGATTGGTACATGGAGTGGATATGGATTTTACAAGGCAGATGAAAGCACTAAAGTGCTCGAAAATAGTAGAGTTTACTGTTGTAAGCAGAATTTGTTTAACGCCATTATTGAAATAATAAAGGGCAATGATGGAAATAGATGGGCAGTGAATGTAAACGAATTGCTTCGATACGATACGATTAAAAAAACATTCGTTCCTTTTGAAACTGATAAGCCTTTTCCTTCCAATATTACCGATTATTTTTCATTTAATTCATTAATTGAAGACAGCCGTGGGCATTTGCTGATGGGCACTTTTCGTCACGGACTTTATGATTTCAATCCGAAAGATAATACCTGTGTTAATTATCCTGAAACCTTGTATAACCCTAAGCATGCAGGTTCGGATATGATGCATCCTTGTTTCGAAGACAGCGATGGCAACATCTGGTTGGTTTCGTTTGATGGTACTTATCTTTTTAATCTGAGAAACAAAAGTTTTACTCGAGTGGATTACAAACCGGGTGACAAAAAATATAATGATGGTAGAGACTTGCTAAAAGATAAACATGGAAACATCTGGAAAACCAGCGAACACAACGGATTTAGGAAATACAATCCGGTTTCAAAAAAATTCGAATTGGTGACGACCAACATCGACACAAGGCAAATACGCATGAGTGATATGCAGGAAGACAATCGGGGTTATATATGGATAAACACCGAAGAAGAAATATGCAGATTCGACCCCTTGCGAAACACTTTTCTGTTTCCGAAACAAACCATGGGTATTGATATGGGCCTTAGTATTGCAGGCTTTTGTAAAGAAGACGGAACCCTTTATACTTCTAACGGGGCTTTGCTTTACGAAACGAACACCAATCGGTTTGACGGTAATCTGAACGTTCCGAATATTGTTTTTAATAGTTTTAAAATCTTTAATCGCGATACTGTTTTTGCCGAGAACTTGAATGATATTAAAACGATCACTCTTCCTCACGACAAGAATTTTATTTCTGTTGAATTTGCTGCACTTAATTTTTCGCATAGCGAGTACAATCAGTATGCGTATCGCATGGATGGTGTGGATTTGGACTGGGTGATGAGTGGGAATAAAAACTCGGCTTCGTACAGCAACCTTGCTCCGGGTGCGTATATGCTCCATGTGAAAGGCAGCAACAACACTGGGTTGTGGAACCAAACCGGAGCATCGCTCACCATCATCATCACTCCACCGTGGTGGCAAACATGGTGGGCAAGGCTATGCATGGGTGCCGCTGTGGCCTTACTTTTGGTGGCGGGCATTAAACTCTACACGGCTCGGAAACTACACATTCAAAAAACCGAATTCGAAAAACAACAAGCCTTGGATGCCGAGCGTTCGCGCATCAGTCGCGATTTGCATGACGACATTGGTGCTGGTTTAACAGGCATCTCGATGCTTAGCGAACAACTCCAGCACCTCAGCGAACCCGAACGGATTCAAAAAAATGTGAGTAAAATAAGAGAGTCGAGTAGCCAATTGGTAGATGTAATGAGCGAAATAGTTTGGAGCATGAACAGTAAGAATGACAACCTCGAAAACTTACTTGGTTTTATACGAAATTATGTATTGAATTATTTCGAAGGTTTGCCCGTTAAACTTAGTATGGAATATCCCGATGTGATACCAGATGTAGAGATTAAAAGCAAAGAAAGACGCAATGTGTTTTTAGTGGTAAAAGAAACACTGAACAATATTGTGAAACATGCACAAGCTACGGAAGTGGTTTTGCATGTCGATATCAATGCAAACGGGATGAAGATAAAAATAACAGACAATGGAAAGGGCTTTGACATAAGCCAAGTACGCAGGTTTGGCAATGGGTTGAAAAACATGCAAAGCCGAATGAATGAAATAGGGGGAAGCTTCGACATCCGCACAGAGGGCGGAAAAGGAACGATTACAGATATTTTTATTTATTGTAAAATAAGTGGGGAAGATGCATAATCCCGCCCAACCCAACCAACCCAAAACCAACCCATCCATCATCGGTACAACTAAAGTTGTATTGCAGGGTTCATGGGGAACAATTATTTTTGCACGTTTTTAAAAACACCCAAATCTATGAACAACATTATTCATGTAGCCATTGTCGAAGACCATGATATCATCCGCGATTCGCTTTCGTTGCTCATCAGCGGCACGGCCGGATACAAATGCATAGGTGTGTTCGAAACGGCCGAAGATGCCCTCCGACAGTTGCCTTCCATTTGCCCCGATGTGGTGCTCATGGATATTGGTTTGCCCGGCATGAGCGGGATTGAATGTGTAAAACAATTGAAACCGCTTTGCCCCAACACACAATTTTTGATGTGTACCATTTTCGAAAACGATGAAAATATTTTCGAAGCCATCAAAGCCGGTGCTTCTGGCTATATCCTCAAAAAAACCCCACCTGCACAAATGCTTCAGGCCATCAGCGAGCTGCATCAAGGTGGAGCTCCCATGAGCGGGCAGATAGCTCGCAGGGTGCTGGAGGCCATGCAAACGCCAAAGGTGCACGATGATATGGCGCTGCTTACCGAGCGCGAAAAAGAAATCCTTCAATTGCTTGCTCAAGGTTTTAGGTACAAAGAGATAGCCGAAAAACTTAGCATAAGCACCGAAACTGTGCGTACGCATGTGCATAAAATTTACGAAAAACTACACGTACAAAGCCGTACGGATGCTGTAAATAAAATTTACGGAAAAAAGTAAATTCTACCTTCACACACATCTATTAAAAAATACAACTAAAGTTGTATTGCACACCTTCCTTATTCCATTCATCTTTGTGGTGTCATTTCATCGTTCTTTTAATTCTCAAATTTCACCTAATCGTTGTTCTAATTTAGAAACATGGATACGAAATTGGTATCGACAATAGTGTTGAACAGCTAAAAAGGAATGAGCAGAAACACCATTAAGTGACCACGGAGGGGCATCCTTTTTTGTTTGGACGGGGTTAAGTGACCACGGAGGGGCATCCTTTTTTGTTCGGATGGGGTTAAGTGACCACGGAGGGGCATCCTTTTTTGTCCGGATGGGGTTAAGTGACCACGGAGGGGCATCCTTTTTTGTCCGGACGGGGTTAAGTGGTCACGGAGGGGTAGCTTTTTTTGTTTGGATGGGGTTAAGTGGTCACGGAAGGGTAGCTTTTTTTGTTTGGACGGGGTTAAGTGGTCACGGAAGGGTAGCTTTTTTTGTTGGGAAGAGAATAAATGTAAATGACGGAAGGATTAAATTGATAATAGTAGCTTTTAATTATATTGAATATAACGAATTTGAAACTTATATAAAAGATAAATTACGAATAACTAAAATCTCAACAAGATGGCATCAGAAAATAAAATTATTCCCGACAGCAACGTTGGCCGTTTGGAAGCAATGAACTCAGCAGGATTAAAAAACACCGCTATGGGAGCAGGTAGCATACTTACTCCAGCTACCAAAACAAGGTTGGAAACCATTCAACCTATTTATCAAACCGTATACGATGAGGTAGGCTTCAAAACGCAAGCCGTTAATGCGCTTTCGGCCGAAAAAGAAACGGCTCGGGCCGACCTGAAGATGATCGTTTCGCATTTTATTCAGGTATTCAACTTAGCGGTGGATAGGCGCGTGTTTCCGGCCACCAATCGTGCGTACTATAAACTTGACGTAGGCAAACCAATGGTGCCTGATATGACTAACGATGCCGACTTGATGCTTTGGGCCAACAACATCGTGACGGGCGAAACCAAACGCATTGCCGATGGTGGCACTCCGCTTGCTTTTCCTTCGCTTGCCGAAGTTACCGCCCTGCGCACCTTATTTAATGATGTAAACACTTCGCACAATACCGCCACTCAAGACCTTGATACGGCTCAAGAAAAACTCACATCGCAAAACCCCGAGGCTGATAGGGTAATCAAAAAAGTGTGGGACGAGGTAGAAACCTATTATAACGAAGAAACTCCTGAAAGTATGCGCCAAAACGCACGTCTTTGGGGCGTTGTGTATCAGCGCGTGGGAGGTCCTAAAAAGATAGGCGGAAAAGTGACCAATAAAGATGACGGTACGGCACTAGCAGGTGCAAAAGTACGAATGAAAAACGGACGAGGACTTGCAACATCCGATGCCGATGGCAATTTCGAACTATCAACCACATTGATGGACCAACAAGAGATAGATGCCGAACTGCTCGGCTTTGATGATTATGCCGAAATGATCACCTTGGTTGAAAACGAAAATCTAGTGATGGAAATAAAAATGAAAAAAAGTGTGTGACCAAGGTAGCAGGCACGATTAAAAATGCAGCAAAACGAATTCACTTATAATATAGATGACAAAAGAAAAAAAAGAGCAGTATAAATAATTACTAATTAAAAAAACCGCATCATCACCAGTCACCCTCCACGTGTGGAGAAAGGCAAGGGGAGAGGCGTAACAATCCAGATGAAAAAACTATTACTATCAATCGCAACTTTGGTGGCTATGACCACCGTGAGCAAATCTCAAACCTTCTGGACAGAAGACTTTGGGCTAGGATGTTCGGTAGGGATGACAGCCGAAACCTACACCGGCCCCAATGGACAGTGGACCATTAGCCAAACAGGCACAAACGACAATGCTGCTAACCTTTGGTACATCAGCGCCAGAGAAGGAGGCCCCGGTATCGACCATTGTTCTACTGACGGATGCGCCACAGGCGATACCAATCGGACCCTGCATGTGGGTTCTAGTTCGTTATCCATGGGTGATGTAGGCGCAGCTTACGATGCAGGCGGATGGTGCGGCATTATGTATTGCGTTACTACCAACGTACGTGTCGAATCGCCCATTATCGACTGTTCCAGTCAAAGCAATATCAACATTGGATTTAAAAATATGATTCGTGGCGATGCTCCAAACGACTATGCCGATGTGGAGTACTCGGATGACGGAGGCATCACTTGGCATGTATTGGCTACTCCCAGCTTTGCTGGTGTTACCTGCAATGGTGGCAGTGGTTATTGGGGATATAATTATTATTACCTACCCGCCACTTGCAATAATAATCCTAACGTGAAGATAGGATTCAATTGGCAAAACAATGATGACGGCATAGGTACCGACCCATCTTTTGCTGTTGATGATATTACACTTACCTCCTTTTCATGTTTCACCCCACAAGTTATTTCTACCATTTATTCTACCTACGTAACTGGCAACGATACCATTTGCAATGGCAACAGTGTTAATCTTACTTATGCCAACCCGGGCTGGTATCCGGCAGGTTATACGTTTACATGGCAACCGGGCAATCTTGTTGGCGAAACGGTATCTACAATACCTACCACTAACACCACGTATACCCTTACGGTAACCAATGCAGGCGGCTGTTCGGAAACGGATAGCATTCATATTTGGGTGAACAATGCCACAAATCCAACATTGACGGGCAATGGTGTGTCACCTTCGTGTTTTAATTTCGATGATGGAGGAATTGTCCTCAACGCAAGCGGAGGAGCAGCTCCTTACATGTATTACGACAACGATGGATTTATTATGAATGATGGTAACGGAGGATATAGCTTATTATATGGATACATCCAGAATTCGTGGCACGAGTACATTTGTGTGGATAGCAATCACTGTAGGAGTAACTATTTCGATACATTCGTACCCTCGGCACCAGGCTTTATGTTCAACGATTTTCAAGGCTCAAATTCTATTTGTTTTGGTAGTAACAGTGGACAATTATATGTGATAGTAGATAGATGGGATGGAGTAAATACATGGCCTGTCTCTGGTCCTGGTTATTGGAGTGGGCCTCCAGGATATGCTTTTTCGAGTAGTGTTTACATTGATAATCTTGTTCCTGGAAATTACACCTTAGTCATTAATGATAATGGTTGTTTAGATTCAGCCATGTATACCATCTACGAGTATGCGCCTATCGATGTTACCGTATCTCAATCAAACAATACATTCACAGCCAATAATACCAATGTGCTTTCGTATCAATGGCTCGACTGTAATGCCTCCATGGCCCTACTTCCGTCCGAAACCAATCAAAGCATTACCGTACCTACGGGTTCAAGCTATGCTCTTATGATTACCGATGCCACTTCATGTGTAGATACGTCTTCGTGCTTCGCTACATTTCCACCTATTCCTCCTACCGCCTTAAAAACAATAGCCGAAGGTTGGCAGCATTCGCTATCCATCTGTGCCGATAGCACTGTGAAATCGTGGGGTGCCAATTGGGGAGGACAACTCGGAACAGGTAACAACGATACCAGCAATGTGCCGGTCTCTGTTTTCGGACTTACTGGAGTGAAAGAAGTAGCAGCAGGTCAATTTCATTCGATGGCGCTCAAAAGCGATGGTACCGTTTGGACGTGGGGATGGAATTTTCATAATCAATTAGGCGATGGAACCACCACCGACAGCAACCTTCCGTTGCAAGTGGCAGGGCTCACAGGCATTACTAATATTGCCGCAGGCGGATACCATTCTGTTGCTCTAAAAAATGATGGCACGGTATGGACATGGGGTTTTGGCGACTATGGCGAATTGGGTAATGGAATGAATGTTACGAGCGGATCACCCGTTCAAGTGAGTGCACTCACCGATGTGGTAGCCATAGCCGCAGGCGATGGTCATACACTTGCTCTTAAAAGTGATGGAACCGTTTGGTCGTGGGGTAATAATCCTTATGGCGAACTTGGCGATGGTAACACCAATGCGAGCAATGTGCCTGTGCAAGTAATTAATCTCACTGGGGCTATTGCTATAGCAGCTGGCAATTATAATTCTATTGCTTTGCTCAACGATAACAGCGTATGGGCTTGGGGCAGCAATGTCGATGGCGAACTTGGCGATGGTACCAACACAGATAGCAATGTACCCGTGCATACCATCACCCCTCCGGGCATTACGGCCATTGCATCGGGCTGGGCACAAGGCTATGCTTTAAAGAGCGATGGAACCATGGTTGCTTGGGGAGCTAACGCCAATGGCGAGCTTGGCGATGGCAACAATACCCCAACCAATATGTGGATGGATGTTGTTTCTCCTACCGGATTTACCATGATGGCAGGAGGATTTCAACACCTACTCGCACTCAATACAGATGGTACACTTTGGAGCTGGGGCCTAAACAGCAATGGACAACTTGGCACAGGTACTACTACCAATAGTAATGTGGCGGTGCAAGTTATCGGGCTTTGTCAACTTCCAGTTTCAATGAATGAATCCAACAACGAATCAGATCTTACCATAGCTCCAAATCCGTTCACCTATCAAACCGTGCTTACATTCAGCAAAGAACAAACATCAGCCACCGTAAAAGTAGTTGATATACTAGGTAAAGAAATGAAATCAATTACCGTTTCGGGCAAAGAAGTAGTTCTCGAGAAAGGAGAAATGAATGCAGGAATGTACTTTGTAGAAATAACCCAAAGCGGATTGACAACTAAAATAATCAAAAAGATAATCATACAATAAACCACCAAACAACTTCGCCTCTCGTCACCCCTCTCTTTCGGAGAGGGGCCGGGGGAGAGGCCAAAAATCAAACGAACTATGAAAAATATAAAAACAGGTTTAATAGTTGCAATCCTTAGCATTGCATCAATTGCAAATGCAACAGTATTAACAGTAAGTAACCTTGGCGGTTCGCAGTATGCAAATATATATGATGCATACAATGCGGCAGTAAACACGGATACCCTAATGGTAGAAGGATCTGCTACCACCTATGCCCAAAATTCTTTTCTATGGTCCAAACAACTTGTGGTTATTGGGTCAGGTATCAATTCTAATAAACAGAATTTTGTACCAACCTATTTCGGAAATTTTAGTAATAATGCGGGGTGTTTTTTGTTTGGAACAGGTGGAGAAGGGAGTATATTTTATGGAATAACTTTTATTTCAACGATCAATCCAGGCAATATAGTATCAATTCAATTCGAAGATTGTCTTTTTAATGCTAGAGTTGGTGTTGACAATACGAACATTACGAATTGGTCATTCAAAAATTGTGTGTTTGCTCCTCATGATGCTGATAATTTCTATTTTAATGGTTGCACAATCACCAATCTTTCTATTTCGAATTGTATTTTTAATGGGTGGCTTCATAATTATAATTATTATATCGCATCCAATTTCATTATCGACCATTGTCTTTTTCTTACCTTAACTGCTGCTTTCCCTACAGATGCTGGCTCAGGCTGTTTTATGAATACAACAATAAAAAATTCAATCTTTGTTAATCTTACCTCATTAGGCAATTGCTTTGGAACAGGTATGAACTTTACAAATTGTATTTCATATAACTCTGTTGGTAATGGTGTAACACAATATAACAACCTTGCTTTTGCAAATTACGTAATAGCCAGCAATTGGAGTACATCTAGTGATTTTCATCCCACCGCTCCATCTGCTATTTTTGGTGGTGCTGACGATGGTACAGATATAGGAGTGCATGGTGGTTCTGCTCATTTCTCCGAAAGAGGCGAGCCTTTAAATGTAAATATAATCAGGGTTTTAAATGTTACCAATACAGCCGCTCCTAATGGAACACTCAATGTAAACATCACCGCAGGTAAACCAAACGATCAGTAATTATTTTTATTTTATTAAACATGAAACATTATTAAAATGAAAATAAGAGCTATTCTTATCTGGCTGATGCTACTCGGTACGGAACTAGCAATATCGCAAGTTTCGCAAACAGTTACAGCCATACAATATTATTACGACACCGACCCTGGATTGGGTGTGGCAGGAAACGGTGCCATTGTACCCGTTACGCCTGCTGCAAGCATCACTCAATCTTTTGCATTCAACACACCTAATGTAAGTGATGGAATGCATACATTGTTTGTGAGAGCACAAAACGAAAGCGGAATATGGGGTTTGAGCGAACGTAGAAATGTGTTTATTCAACGTGCATCACAACAAATCACTGCTATTCAATATTATTATGATAACGACCCAGGTGTTGGTATTGCTGGCAATGGAGGCATAGTAGCGGTTAGTCCTCAGCCAACTATTACTAATGTATCGTTTGCTTTAAACACACCAAACATTGCAGAAGGAGCGCATTGGTTATTTGTAAGAGCAAAAGATGAATATGGCAAATGGGGATTGGCTGAACGAAGAATGGTTTATCTTGAAAGACTTTCTCAATCGGTAGTAGGAGTTGAGTATTATTTTGATACCGACCCTGGAGTAGGAAACGGCACATATATAACTTTAACTCCTGCACCCTCTGTTACTACCATGCTTCCCGTGACCGTTCCAAATTTATCATTAGGTACACATACCTTATATATGAGAGCAAAAAACGAAAACGGAAAATATGGAATTATCACCTCAAGTACTGTAACCATCGCTTGTACACCAACCCTCGAATATCGTTCTAAACAAAGTGGTGCATGGAATTTAGCATCTACTTGGGAAACTTTTGATGGTTGTGTATGGGTCAATGCAAGTTCGCCACCATCTCAATCGGATAGCACGATAACCATACTTTCAGGACACATTGTTACATTTCCGGGAGCGGCTATTGTTAATCAGGTAGTAGTAAATACTGGAGGTACATTAACCATTAATGGCGGAACCATGACGGTGTCTGATGCTTCAGGCGATGATTTAATTGTTAACGGAACATTAAATTTCACATCGGGAACGATACAGGGAGCAGGACAGATGATAATTAATTCAGGAGGGACGTATATTTGGGCGGGAGGAAATCTAGGTGGTTCAGGAACCACCGATATTCATACTGGTGCCACCGCACAGTTCTCTGGAGGAGCAACGGTGAACCTTTTAGGAACAAGAATTCTAACTAATAATACAAATTTCACAATTAGTGCAACTGGGAGTATTGTTATCAATGCAGGAACTACTTTTAACAATAATGCTAATGGTACTATCAATTTTACTAACAACGGAAGCATTACAAATAGTGGCGTTGGCACATTGTATAATGATGGTATAGTTACAAAGAGTGGAGGAGTAGGTATAAGTAATTTTGGAACTACATCATCCTTAATTCTTAATAACACAGGCGCTTTGAATGCGAATGTGGGTACACTAAATGTCAATGGAACAGGAACATTTGCAGGCACCATGAATGTGGATGCAGGTGCAACACTCTCAGGAAATATGATGTCACCATTTATAGGAACTGCAATTACAAATAACGGGAATGTTACTTTAGCGGGATTAACTTTCGCTGGTAGTTCAGTTCAACAACTTAATGGTTCAGGTACTATTTCTGAATTAACAATGGATAATACATCCGGTTTAAACCTTAACGGTACTCAAACGATTACAGGAGCTATGAATTTCAATAACGGTATTATTACAACTGGTACAAATAAACTTATTATTGGTGCAAATTCTACAGTTGGCACAAGTGCATTCAGTTGGGTTAATGGTAATCTACAACGCAATTTTACTACCGGAAGTTCCATGCTATATGCCATTGGTGATGTGTCGGTTTATACACCTGTAGTGATTGTAACAAATGTAAGTACTGTAGGTTCAGGTGGAATTACCGTTACTACAAGTGCAGGTGATCACCCAGCTATTTCTAGTTCCGGTATCAATGCCAATAGAAGTGTAAATAGAACATGGCACTTTACAAATAATAGTGCTGTTTTCGATAGTTGTTCTATCGATTTTTATTGGAGCCCTGCAGATAATGATGGAGCTATAGACGGCAGTACTTTGATTGCTGCAAAATATGATTCTCCTACTTGGACGTTTCCGGCAGTAACAAATTCAACTGCTATTTCTATCACATTGCAACACATTACTTCCTTTAGTGATTTTCAAATTGGAAATGCATTTTGTATTCCTGTTTATTCGTCACAAAACATAACTTTATGTGCCGGAGATTCAGTCACAATAACAACACATACTTATCATTTAAATGGGATATATACCGACACACTGACTTCTATAAACGGATGCGATAGTATTTTAACAACTAATCTTACTTTAAATCCTGCAATCACGCATTCTCAAACTCAAACAATTTGCAGTGGTTCAAGTATTGTGGTTGGTACAAACACTTACATAACTTCTGGAGTATATACAGATATACTCATCGCTTCGAATGGATGCGATAGCACGGTAACTGCTAATCTTACGGTAATTCCGATTTTATCAAATTCACAATCAATCACAGTTTGTCCAGGAGGAACAGCAACAGTTGGAACAAACATATACAGTACCAATGGAATTTATGTAGATACATTAACTTCATTTGCTGGTTGCGACAGTATTGTAACTACTAATTTAACGGTTGTTGTTCAATTGGCAGCAGCGAGTTCATCTATAAATACATGTTATGGAGTATCTCAAACTCTTTCTGTAAATGGAGGCAGTGGCACTATCTATTGGTCACCTGCTTTAGGATTAAACACTAACGTTGGTAATAGTGTTGTTGCCTCCCCTTTGAATACTACCATGTATTATGTCACTGACACAGTTGGCGCTTGCCAAATGATTGATTCTACTTTACTAACTGTAAATCCATTAATCACAGCGGATGCTGGTGCTCATCAGAGTTTATGTTTAGGTGATACTGCAACCTTCGTTGCTACTGGAACTGGTGGTTCAGGAACTTACACTTATAGTTGGAGTGATGGAGTAAATTCGTATTCAACCGATACAATTTCAATT
>CAIWDF010000295.1 GCA_903911435.1 uncultured Bacteroidota bacterium | reverse complement strand
GACAGGCTATATTTATTAAAGGGAGGGAAAAAAGAAAGGCGGCTTTGCCGCCTTTCTTTTTTCCTTTATCCACCACCACAGGCTTGTCATTTCGAACGAAGTGAGAAATCTCATTTTTAGTGAATAGCCAAAAGCGATTAGGCAATAGGGATTGATTCGTTTATCTTTATGAATTGCGACACTTCGATATTCTATTGTTCAGATGTTCGAATGTTCGTTTGTTCGAACAATTGAATAATAGAACAAATGAACATTTGAATAATTGAACCTTTGCCTACTGCAAAATTGCAAAATTTTCTTTGCGCCTAAGTGCCTTGGCGGTAAAGAAAGAGCTATCTTTAAGCCGATTTTGAAAAAATGAGAGGGGCGATATGTCGCGAGAAAACTACTACCAACAGCTGGGTGTGAAACCAAGTGCGCATGCAAACGAGATAAAGGCGAGGTATAGGGCGTTGGCAAAAAAATATCATCCGGACAAGAATATAGGGAATAAGGAAGCGGAAGAACGGTTTAAGGAGATACAGGAGGCTTACCATGTGCTGTCGAACCAAAACAAAAGGCGGCACTACGATTTGCACGCGACCGAACGGGTGAACTATTACCAAACTACGGCTTATACGAAAGGGGAAAAAGTGGAGGAAGAGGAAAGGCCGGTGGACAAAACGGAATGGTATCATTTTGCCATAAGTGTTGGGGTGGCGGTGGTGTTGCTTTACTTTATTGTATCGTATTCGTTGAAGTAAAAAACGGGAGATGCTACCGAGAGAGGCCCGACTTACTGCAGGGCCATGAATTTGGCTTTTGAAAATACTACACAGGTTAATCGGGCAATGCAGGTGAGGTCGCCTTGGAGGTTGTAAATTTTAATTTCCCAGATATGGTTTAGTCCACGGATGTGGATGGGTTTGCAAATGCCAGTGACGGTGCCACCGGTAACTGCTTTTACATGGTTGGCATTGATTTCGAGGCCTAAAACGGTGAACAAATCGTGATTGATGGTGAGCCAAGAAGCAAGGCTGCCGAGTTCTTCGGCTAGGGCTACTGAAGCGCCTCCGTGGAGCAAACCGAAGGGTTGCTTGGTGCGCCTATCGACCGGCATGGTGGCTTTTAGGTAGTCGTCACCTATTTCGGTAAAGGTGATGTTGAGGTTTTCGGCCAGGGTGTTGGGCATCATGTTTTGCAAATCTTGGATGGTGGGGTTGGCGTACCAAATTTTTTTCGATTTCATAGTGTTTTGAGAATTTAGGTGACAAAAATAGGCTTAATTCGAATATCTTGGCTTAAAAGTATTGGGGTAAGGTTTCGCTAAATTATCATAAAAGACATGATTTGATAATGTAAGGGCTAAAACTTTAGGCCTTAATGTCGATAAAAAGAGTAGTTTTGCAGCCCTTAAAATAAGTAAAAATGAAAAACATAAGAAACATTGCCATTATTGCCCACGTTGACCACGGTAAAACTACCTTGGTGGACAAGATATTACACACCGGAAAGTTATTCCGCGAAAATCAGGAATCGGGTGAGTTGATATTGGATAATAATGATTTGGAACGCGAACGAGGGATTACCATTCTCGCAAAAAATGTTTCGGTAAGATATAAAGGAACAAAAATTAATATTATTGATACTCCAGGCCACGCTGACTTTGGAGGCGAAGTGGAACGTGTGTTGAACATGGCTGATGGGGTGGTATTATTGGTGGATGCTTTTGAAGGAGCAATGCCTCAAACCCGATTTGTAACGCAAAAAGCATTGGCACAAGGAAAACGTGTGGTGCTTGTTATCAACAAGGTGGATAAACCTAATTGTCGTCCTGACGAGGTTCACGATCAAGTATTCGATTTGTTTTTCAACCTTGGTGCTACCGAGGAACAATTGGATTTTAAAACCGTTTATGGTTCATCGAAACAAGGTTGGATGGGTCCGGATTGGAAAACACCTAATGCCGACATCACTTATTTGTTAGATACCATCATCGATTTTTTCCCTGAATCGCCACGTGTGGAAGGAACTCTGCAAATGCAGATTACCTCGTTGGATTATTCTTCGTTTGTAGGTCGTATAGCTGTGGGACGTGTTTTGAGAGGAGAAATAAAAGAAAACATGCCGGTATCGCTTGTGAAACGCGATGGTTCGGTGGTGAAATCGAGAATAAAAGAATTGTTCACTTTCGAAGGATTGGGCAAACAAAAAACCACTACTCCTATTCAATCGGGTGAGATAGTGGCCATAACAGGTATTGAAGGATTTGAGATAGGCGATACCATTGCTGATTTTGAAAACCCTGAAGGATTAACTCCAATAGCTATTGACGAACCAACGATGAACATGACGTTTTGTATCAACAACTCTCCTTTCTTTGGTAAAGAAGGAAAGTTTGTTACTTCGCGTCACTTGAGAGACCGTTTGTTTAAAGAGTTAGAAAAAAACCTTGCACTACGTGTGGAAGAAACCAATTCGGCCGACTCGTATTTGGTGTTTGGTCGTGGTATTCTTCACTTGTCGGTACTTATTGAAACCATGAGACGCGAAGGCTACGAATTGCAAGTAGGACAACCACAAGTAATCATTAAAGAAATAGACGGAGTAAAATGCGAACCAATAGAAATATTGACCGTAGATGTTCCTGAAGAATATGCTGGTAAGGTGATTGAATACGTGAGTCAGCGTAAAGGAGATATGTTGTTGATGGAGCCAAAAGGCGATTTGCAACACATCGAATTCGATATTCCCTCACGAGGTATCATTGGTTTAAGAAATAATATCTTGACGGCTACTGCCGGAGAGGCCATCATGGCACACCGTTTTAAAGCTTTCGAACCTTGGAAAGGAGTTATTCCTCATCGTAACAATGGGGTGCTTATTTCGGGTGAAATGGGAACTGCTATTGCTTATTCAATAGATAAGTTGCAAGACAGAGGAAATTTCTTTGTTGAAGCAGGCGACCCTATTTACACCGGACAAATCATTGGCGAAAACAATCGTCAAGATGACATTGTGGTAAACATCACGAAAGAGAAAAAGCTAAGCAATATGCGTGCATCGGGTTCGGATGACAAAATGCGTATCATCCCGAAAATTAACTTTTCGTTGGAAGAAGCCATGGAGTATATTCAACTTGACGAGTATGTGGAGTTGACTCCAAAATCGATACGTATGCGTAAGATTTTGCTTGACGAAAATGAAAGAAAACGTTCGGAGAAAAAAATGGTGAATCAATAAGAAACCAAAACTCCGTTGGATATTAAAAGACCGATGTTCTGTGAAAACAGAGTATCGGTCTTTTTACGTTAGCATGAGTTTGAAGCTAGCAATAACAAGACCTATGGCCAATAGATAACGTAAGGTAGGTAGATTAAATTTTTTGCTCCCGAAATACGAACCTGCAATGCCACCCATGATGGTAAATGCAATGGCGTATTGTAAATGATCGGTGAGGTGAATTCCTCCTTTTTGCATTTGCCCAAACAAACCCGACAAGGAGTTCACAAAAATAAACAAGGCAGATACTGCAGCTGTTTCTTTTAAACTTGCCCAACGCATCAATAGCATGAGTGGGCTCAGCAGTATCCCCCCTCCTATTCCAATCATTCCCGAAACGAGACCAATTAATCCACCCGAAAGGAGCCCTGCCCATAAAGGTATTTTGTTGTTGGTTTCGTTGTTTTGTTTGAATTGAACTACCAATCGGATGATGGCGATGAACAAACAAACTGCTAATATTTTTTTGTAAATACTATCGGGCAACACCATGGTGCCACCCAGAAAAGCCATAGGGATACTGAGGATGATAAAAGGCAAAAAGAGTTTTAAACGGAAATGCCCTGCTCGGTAAAAACCAATAAACGAGATGAGTGAAACAGCAAGATTCATGACCAAGGCAGATGATTTCATGAGCGAAGGAGCAATGCCAACCATTGCCATCACTGCTAGGTATCCACTTGCTCCGCCATGCCCTACTGATGAGTAGAGAAAAGCCACCAAGGCAAGCAGAGAAATCAATAATAGAAATTGTAAGTCCATGTATTAGTTTGAGTCATCCGATTTAATTGGTTCGAGACGATGCAAAGTAAATAAATAATGCTGGCTTAATAGAAAATTAAAATTGAATTTAATGTAAGAGTTATTGTTTCAAACAATCCATTATTTGGGCATTAATCTCGTCACCACGCGTGAGCACCATCATGTGCGAACCATCTTTAATGATTCGGGTAGGTTTTACATTTCGTAGCGGCAAGGTATGGTCTTTTGTTCCGTGCAAGTGTATAATGGTTGGTGAGTAGTTTTTTCTATCCCAATTTACAATCATGTTTACCGTACGTTTCATGTAAAGGGCATCCTTCTTCTTCAACATACTTTTAAAAACTTCTTTGTTTTTGTTTCTATCCGGTTCGACCAAGGGCTGAAGGATACGAGCACCCATTTTAATCATTCGTTTAGGAACGCATTTATTCAAAGGAAGATGTTTCTGGAACTTATAGCGCATAGGCAGCTCGCAACTACACTTAGCACTAGAGATGATGATTGTTTTTTGAGGATGCATGATGTCGACTAGTTCGGTGCAAAGCATTCCACCCAGTGAAACTCCAACCAATACAAATTTGGAAGAGGTATCAATTTCTTTGCTTATTACAACAGCAAACTCTTTCATGGTGGCCCCTTTACTAGGTGTTGGATAATTGATAAAGTGTTTCTCGTAATTTGAGTCGAGTACAATTTTTGAAAATACACGTTCATCCGAACCTTGCCCTGGTAAGAAATACACCTTAGTTTTTGTTTGCGAAAAAGAAAGATTGGCAAGTAAAACGAAGAAATAAATTAATCTCATTGCTCTTCCTCTTTTTGTTTTGGAACAAAGTCATAGTTTATCACCACCTCCTGTTGAGGCGGTAAAGGAGGTTGTTCTATTTCAAATTCTGGTTCTTCCGTTATTTCTTCATCCTCACCAAAATCGTAAACCTTGGCTTGTGGTCCTTCTTTGCGGAAATGATAAGCTGTTACAAAACCTGCGATGGCACCCATCAAATGACTTTCCCATGAAATCTCTTTGGTTAATGGCAATACACCATAAGCAGTGCCACCATAAAGAAAAGCTACAAACAAGGAAATAGAAAGCAATCGTACATCTTTGCGAAAGACTCCACTAAAAAAAATAAAAGTTACAAACCCATACACCAATCCACTCGCTCCGATATGATAAGCAGGACGAGCAGCAACCCATACCCAAAAATCAGTAATAAGATAAACCCAACCAAAAACTTGAAATGCAATGGGACGATAGAAGTAAAACATTACACTTCCCAAGATAAGTAATGGCAAGGTATTGGAGGCAAGATGAGAAGCATCGGCATGCAAGAGGGGTGCTGTCAAAACACCAAGCAGTCCTTCGAGTGTGCGAGGATATAATCCATACCACGAAAGATTATTGTCGGCAACGGTTTCGTAAAGGCGAATGCCCCATAAAATGGCTACAAACAAGGTAGGGTAAAGAATACTATAAAATAATTTTGATCTTGAGTTGAGCATTTCTTAAAACAAACATACTACATTCTATCGTATCCTGCGCTTCTCAATCATCATACCAAAACAAACAACTGACTTTTCGTCATAAAATGAATAAAAGAGGAATGAAACTATTTTGTTTAATTTCGCAACTCATCCATTTAGATTAATTGTTCGCTTATGAAAATTCATTTCGTTTTATTACTCAGTATATCGTTGTTTGCTTGTCATCAAAAAGAAATAACAAAGAAGGACAATAATAAACCAATTAGTAATGCATCAACTGGTGATGAAACAAAAGCGGTTGTGATTGACGCAACCTTTGACATTTCTGCAACAGGAGCTATGTATACCATCGACAGTATGAAAATAACGGGAAACATTTTGTCAATCATGGTGAATTATTCGGGAGGATGCAAAACACACGAATGGGAATTAATTTCGAATGGAATGTACGAAAAGTCGTTACCACCAAAAGTGGCGGTTTGTCTCCAACATAAGAACAATGGGGATGCTTGTCGCGAATTGGTGACGAAAGAATTAAAGTTCAACATTGCCAAACTTAAATCGCCAAACAGCAAAACGGTGATTGTGAAAATTGGAGATAAACAAATACGATATACTCAAGAATAGAAAGCAATTCTCCCGCTGTAACCAATTCCCACACCCTTTCGTTTGGATAAAAATAAATACATATATTTGTCGTGATGAATTTCGCAAAACGAATACTTGCATTCTTTTTACTTGGTATTTTCCTATTCAATACCATGGGATATTTTATTGCGTTCAAAGCCATGCAATACGAAATTAAATCGAACATTATCTCACAAATAAAGCTTGGTGTGCCAACCGCAGACGAAACCGTTTTAACCATTGCCAAATCTGATTTAAAAAACATCGACTGGAAAGAACAAGGAAAAGAAATGGTGTACAATGGGAAACGATATGATGTGATAAAAAAGCAAGAAGATGCAATGTCCGTGACTTTCTATTGTATTAATGACAAACAGGAAGAAACACTTTTTGCTAACCTCGACAATCAAATCAATTCGCATATCGCAAATCAAAAATCAAGTTCGAAGGGTGCAGCAAAAAACATTGTGAATGATATTGTGAAAATAGTTTTCAATCAAACTTCTAGTTTTTCATATTACCTCGAAGCAACATCAAGTCGTTGCTTTCTTCCGTACGAAGTATCCTTTACTTCCGAAACCCTTCAAACATCAAGTCCTCCACCACGAATTAGTTAATCCTCTTAGAGTTGGATTTGTTATTGTTTAGTGCAATTCCAATTTCGAGCTATGCATTTAATTTTCTTCAGGTTTAGTAGCTTAAATCCTGAATGAATTTTATTGTATAGGGCACTACTGCGTTCAGCAGTTAGAGAGTGCTGGACGCAGACCAGTGCCAATAAATAAAAATTGAAATTTTACTATTAAAAAACTTTATATGAAAAAAATTACCGTATTCATAAGCGCTTTGATTGCTACAGCAGGATATTCGCAAACAATACCAACCGATACTACCGTTAAAAAATCAATTAACTTAAATGAAGTAGTAATTTCGGTGAACAAAACTGAAGAAACAAAAAAAACAGTAGCACAACAAGTACAAGTGTTGACCGCCAAAGACATTGCTAATACACAAGCTCAGTCAACAGCCGATGTGATTGCTAACACAGGAAATGTGCATGTGCAAAAAAGTCAATTGGGAGGAGGAAGTCCTAACATTAGAGGTTTTGAAGGCAACCGTGTACTGTTGGTGATTGATGGGGTAAGAATGAATAACCTTATCTATCGTGGTGGTCACATGCAAGATTTAATAAAAACTGATAACAACAACCTCGACCGAATAGAGGTATTATTTGGTCCATCTTCCACCGTTTATGGTAGTGATGCTTTGGGTGGTGCAATTTTGATGTATACCAAAAAGCCATCGTTTGCAGTGAATGACAAATTGAATGTAAACGGAAATGCCATGTATCGTTTTGGCAGCGTTGACAAAGAATCGACAGGACATGTTGATTTTAATATTGGAGGTAAAAAACTTGCTTCAATTACCTCTTTTACCTATTCTAAGTTTGGCGACTTAAGAGGAGGTGCCAATCAGAATCCTTTTTATAGCAACTCGTATGGCGAACGACTTTATTATGCCGAACGATTTGACAACAAGGATTCATTGGTAAAAAATTCAAATCGATACGTTCAGAAACAAAGTGGATATACTCAATATGACTTGTTGGAGAAACTTGCCTTCAAACAAGGCGAACATATTACTCATGGTTTGAATTTACAATATTCCAATTCATCGAATGTACCTCGCTACGACCGACTAACACTGCCTGCTGCTGGAGGATTGAAAAGTGCTGAGTGGTATTATGGTCCACAATCAAGATTATTGGCTGGATATGATTTCAACTTAAAAAATCCTGAAGGCAAATTCCAAAGTGTGCATTTTGGTTTAAATTATCAGGCATTAGAAGAAAGCCGTCACAACAGAAACTTTGGTGACCGTTGGCTGAAAAACAGAATTGAAAATGTGAGTGTAATTGGTGCTAATCTTGATTTTCAAAAAACAATTAAAACTCATGATATCCGATTTGGCTTAGATGCACAAATGAATAGTTTGAAATCTACTGCTAACAAAAAAGATATATTGGCTGATACCATTGCAAAATTTGCCACTCGTTTTCCTGACGGTGTAAACAAGATGAATAATTTTGCTGTGTATATTTCGCATACATGGAAGATTAATGAGCATTTAACTTTGACAGATGGCTTGCGTTTGGGGTACTCCACACTACATTGCACTTTGTCGGACACCACTACACCTCCTGACCCATTGCCTGCTCATCCTCCTTATACCACTATTGACCAAAAGACACCTGTGTATTCGGGAAGTATAGGTATTATCAATTCGCCATCTGACGATTTAAAATTTTCGTTGATGGTATCGACAGGCTACCGTGTGCCAAATGTGGATGATGTAACAAAGATTTTCGATCCAGCACCAGGTACTGTGCGAGTGCCGAATGTGGATTTAAAACCAGAACGCACTGTAAATTACGAATTAGGAATAACAAAAATATTCAACAACAAAGCACGTTGGGAGAATTTCGTTTTCTATACCGATTTATATGATGCTATCACTGTTGGAGAATTTAAATACAATGGAAAAGATTCAATCATGTATGATGGTGTGCTAAGCAAAGTGTATGCTAACCAGAACAAAGGCAGAGCTTATATATATGGGTTTTCTTCAAACTTCAAAGCTCAACTGAACGAACATTTTATGCTCGGATTGATGATGAACTATACCTATGGAAGAATAAAAACTGATAGTGTGGATACACCGCTTGATCATATTCCTCCTTTCACCACTCGTTTGCTGTTTAATTATACCATCAAGAAGTTTAGCTCCGATTTCTTTATTAATTATAATGGATGGAAACATGTGAAAGACTACGCATTGGATGCAGGTGCCGAAGACAATATAGAATATGCTACTGCTGATGGAATGCCAGCTTGGTTTACCGCCAACCTTCATTTTGCTTATGAGGTGCATAAAAAAATATCTATTCAAGCAGGTATCGACAATCTGTTTGATACCCAATACCGCACTTTTGCAAGTGGTATTAATGGTGGAGGTAGAAATATTTTTGCTGCAGTGAGGGTTAAATTTTAATTATAGCATTTCTATTTTAAACAAAAAGAGGAACAACTTTCGTTGTTCCTCTTTTTTTAGTTGTTAATTGAAAGCAATAAAATGAAGTGTATTATTTTGCTTTCATTTTATTTCCTTTTGCATCATGCGTTACTTCGGCCAATCCGAGTGATTCCATTAATGGAGGAATATACATTCCTACTCTTCCTCGTAATCCTTTTTTCAAACCATACCAACCTTTAACAGGATTTTTTTCTGAACGTCCCCACGATTCAACAGTGCCATCTTTAGCTGGTTTTTGTTCGTCAGCACTACCAAGTTCCATCCAGTCGCCATGTTTTTTGAGCATTGCATGTAAGTCGTCAAGTATACGTGCATCATAATGCAAAATGGTTTTGCCAACGGTGCATACTAAAATTTCTTTCCCATCTTTTTCGTCCGAATGCATGGTGAATTGGGATGTTAATGGTGGCGTTTTTAAATTCAATGGTTTTTCTTTTGTTCCGATTTTGTATTTCATAGCTATTTGTTTTTAGGATTTTAATTGAGTGATGATGTTTTCGAATTCTTGATTAAATAATTCTGCTGTCATAATTGGTTGAATGGTTGAGTGCAAAGATAAAAAAGGGATTTCGAAATGAGGGGTACATTTTTTTTTCACCGCAAAGGCAATTTGACAATTTTGCAGTAGGCAATGAAAGAAATTCACAATTTAGAAAGTAGATTTGAGTATTGAGATGTGAGATTTGAGTATTGAGATATGAGATTTGAGGGTGGGAGAAAAGTTGGCGGGGAGGATTTTTTGGGGGAGTGGGGGTGTGAATTGTTAAAAAAACGGCCTGTTTTTGTTAAAACTGACGTGTTTTAAGTGAAACTGACGTGTTGGAAGGAATCCTGACGTGATTTTTGGGAAACTGACGTTATGGGAAGAGAAACGTACGTAAAGGTAAGGAAGCGGGACGTGTTTTTTGCGAAACGGACGTGATGGGAAGTGAAACGGACATTAAAGTAAGAAGGCGGGACGTATTTTTTGCGAAACGGACGTGTGGGGAAGCGAAACGGACATTAAAGTAAGGAAGCGGGATGTGTTTTTAGTGAAACGGACGTGATGGTTAGGTGAGCGGTTTGTGTGAGTAAGGATTTGAGGCGTGGGAGGCAGGAATGGGTGATGTGAATTATGTGAATTGAGATAGGGAGTAAGTGATTGGTGGGACATGATAAAAATCATATAAATATTTTTAATTGGTCATTTGATTTTGATATAAATTTGTTGGCGATAACTTTAAATTATATTATTATGAGCACAACAAAATTGATAATTGCAGGAAGGTTGGATGAGGTACCAACTATTGGACAGTTTACGATTGACGCGTATTTGCGGGATAAGACGGATTTTGCGACTTATAAGCCTGCTAGGTATACGGCAGGTTTTTTGACGGATTTGCAGGCGAAGGCGGATGCTGTGAATGGGATTGTGAATCCGGTGGTATTGACGGGTGAGTTGAAGGTGATAACGCTGAAGTTGACGAATTTGGTTTTGGGATTGAGGGAGACGATGAATTTGCTGGAGGGGTATGTGGAGGATGCTGAGGGATTGACTGTGGCGGTGAAGGATTTTGGGATAAGTGGGGTGAGGAAAAAAATTAATAGTGGTGATGTGGAGGGTTTGAATTTGGCTTTGGGTACGTTGTTGACTAATATTGGAAATAATATAATTGCGTTGACGGATAAGGGTTATACTGCGGCAGCGCAGACTGCTTTGAAGAATACGAAGAAGGATATTTTTGACAATAATGCTTCGCAGAATAAGAAGGAGGGTGAGCGGGCGGCTTTGGTGCAGGCAAATAAGGATTTGATTAATGATTTTTTGAAGGATGTGAAGGCGATTTGGAAAGATGGGAAACGGTTGTATAAGATAAATGCGAAGGTGAAATTGAAGGATTATACGAATACGTTGATTATAAAACGGATTAGGAATGATGAGTTGCATACGTTGATAGTGGGTAAGGTGTTGAATAAATTGAACAAGATAGAGGGGGGTGCAAAATTGGTGGCAAGGCCGATATTGATAGGCAAACGTGGGAAAACAGTGAAAAGTGATGCGAAGGGGATGTTTGAATTGAAGGGATTGAAGCCTACTACTTATATGATAACGGTGACTTTGGCGAATGGTGAGAGTTTTGCGGTGAATGTGGAGGCGGTGACGAATACCACGGTGACGCAGGATTTGGTGCAACCGGTGTAGGGGGGGAAGCTTTAAATTGTAATTACTAAATTCTAAAATCCTGCGAAGGTTAAACTTTGCGGGATTTTTTTATGGGAGTGATAATGACCTCACCCCCGGCCCCTCTCCGAAGGAGAGGGGTGACGGAGTGGGTTGGGGGAAGATTTTAGCTTATACTTATATAATATATGTATATTTGGGTTCGATTTAAGTGATGTGGTTTGCAGGTGAAAAAACACCTGCAATGGCTGCGTTTCTGCTAAAATTAAAGGAAGACCAACAAGGGAGAAAAAAAACACCTGCAATGGCTGCGTTTCTGCTAAAATTAAAGGAAGACCAACAAGGGAGAAACAAGGCGTCCCGCCTTTAAACCAATAAAAGAAAAAGTCCAGAGGACTTGTCTATATGACGTAGCGAGACGCTACGCCAAACTATGGGAGTTTTTTTTATTCCTCTGTGAAACTCTTTTTGGTTTGTGTACTCGGTGTTGAAAAAGAAAAAACTTATCTTTGTAAAAAATAAGAACCATGAGTGGAATAAAAATAAAACAATCGCTTTTAGAAATTGCAAACAGGGTAAACGCTTCAACCACGCTAGAAGATGTGTATGAACAACTGGCATTGCTTGCAGATATAGAAAAATCGGAAGAACAAGAAAAGCTGGGGCAGGTGTATACGCATAAAGAAGTTGAGAAAAAAGCGAAGAAATGGTTGAAGTAATTTGGACAAAATTATCAACTAATCAACTTGAAAGAGCTGTAAAATATATACAGAAAGAACAAGGGACATTTTATGCAGAATTGGTATTAACTAAAATATTAGATTCGGTAGTTCGATTAGAAAATCATCCAAAAATAGGACAGATTGAACCTCTCCTCAAACACAAGAAAAATGAATATCGCTATTTAATTGTTTGGAGTTATAAAATCATTTATAGAGTTGGATTACATAAGGTAGTTATCTCAAGAGTGTTTCATACATCTCAAAAACCATCAAAAATCTTTTCTACTATAAGAACTAAGAAGAAGCGTTGAAACATGTGGACATATTAAACGAATGGGTAAATAGTACAAACAAAAACCCTCCGGGCAGAGATGTTCGGAGTTTTTTTATGTGTATACTTTGAGATTACAAAGAGTGATGCGCTGAATAAATGCACCCGATTGGACTGGAAATCCTTTTTCTTTGACCTTTTCGGGCAAAGAAAAAGATTGGAAGGAAAAGCGGGAGGAAAGGAAACGAAGAGTGAGAATCTACCTGCCACAATTTAGTTGTTGGTTGTTAGTTGTTGGTTGTTAGTTGTAAGTTGTTAGGAGCTTTAGGAAATACGAATGGTACTAATTTACGGATGCTGAATAATAATATCCTACTTTTGCAGGGTGAAAAAACTGTTATTACTCTGTTTTATTTGCTTATATGGTACGCAAAGCGAAGCACAAACCTATACACAGACCTTGAGGGGAAGGGTGATGGATGTGGATTCGAAGGGAAGTATAGTGGGTGCCAACATAGTGCTGCTGAATGTGGACACGCTGCAAGGAACGACTAGTGATGCGAATGGAAACTTTAGGTTAGAAAAAATAGCGGTAGGCAGGCGAGGTATTAAGGTGTCGATGGTGGGATATGAGGATGCAGTGGTGAATAATATTATAGTGACATCGGGTAAGGAGGTGGTGCTGAACATAGAGATGCAAGAAAAGGTGTATACCACGGGCACGATAGAGGTGGTGGCGGAAACGGATAAAACGAAAGCTAATAACGACTTAGTATCAGTAAGTGCGCGAAACTTTCAGGCTGAAGAAACGGGACGATATGCGGGTAGTCGAGGCGACCCAAGCAAGATGGTGGCTAATTATGCGGGTGTGTCATCGGGCAACGATGCGCGAAACGACATTATAGTAAGGGGTAATTCGCCTCTTGGGGTGCTGTGGAGGCTGGAAGGTGTAGACATACCGAACCCTAATCACTTCTCGGCACAAGGAGCTACTGGAGGACCGATAAGTATGTTGAACAATAATATTTTGGGCAATTCGGATTTTCTTACGGGTGCTTTTCCGGCTGAATATGGAAACAAAACGGCTGCTGTGTTCGACATTAAACTGAGAAATGGGAATAACGAAAAAAATGAATTTACTGGGCAGCTGGGCATAAATGGTGTGGAATTGGGTGCCGAAGGACCTATTTCGAAAAAGAATGGGAGTTCGTTTTTGTTCAACTATAGATACTCTACGCTTAAAGTATTTAACCAATTGGGTATTCGGTTTGGAGTGTCGGCTAGTCCTGAATATCAAGACCTTTGTTTCAAGTTAAATATTCCTACTCCTAAACTGGGTGTGTTCACGCTATGGGGAATAGGTGGTAAAAGTAAATTATCGTTGTTGGACAGTGAGCTAAAACCCAGCGATTGGTCGTACATTAAAAAAGGAGAAGATTTGGTTTTTAAAACATCGATGGGAGCTGTGGGTGTGTCGCATCTTTATTTTTTCAACAGTCAACTTTCGGGTAAGTTGATTCTATCGGCTTCGGGCACAGGCTTGGATGCATATATCGACACGATATCACCTGCGACAAAACAATTGTTTATGGATAGGAAAAACAAATCGACCGAAATAAATTCCATTGCCAATTATACACTTACCCTAAAACGAAATGCTCATCATTTGTTCAAAGCAGGCATTACGTATCAAAACATTTTTTTTAATGCTAGTTCGTACACTTACTCTACGGTTTATCATCAATACATTTACTCGTTGAATGTAAACAACTCGATGGCTAGTTTGGTGCAAGCATTTGTTCATTGGCAATGGCGACCAACAGAAAAGTTGACCACCAATGCGGGGCTTCATTACCAAGTATTATTGTTGAATCATACGGCTGCCCTCGAACCACGAATAGGGATGCGATATCAAGTGACCAAAAAACAAAACATCAACCTTGCATTCGGAATGCATAGCATGACGCAACCTACTATTTATTATTTCTACGATTCGTACAACCCCAGCACCAATACCTATTACAAAAGCAATCGGAATTTGGATTTAACCAAAAGTGAACATGCTATACTTGGTTATGATTTTAATTTTGCGAAAAACTTTCGGTTGAAAGCAGAAGCTTATTATCAATACTTGCACAACGCTCCGGTGCAAACCAATAGGCAAAGTAGTTTCTCGATGATAAACGTGGGCACTGCATTGGAAGGAATACCTTTGGTTGATTCGCTTACTAACAAAGGTACAGGCGATAATTATGGAATTGAACTCACCATCGAAAAGTTTTTTAGCAATCATTATTATTTTCTGATGACTAGTTCGGTGTACGATTCGGAATACAAAGGAAGTAACGGAGTGACGCATAAAACAAGTTATAATGGGGGATATGTTTTTAATGCCTTGGCTGGCTATGAGTTTAGTCTTGGTGCAAACAAAAATAAGTTTATCACCTTCGACATTAAATACACACAAGCAGGTGGTAATCGATACACACCAATGGATTTGGAAAAATCAAAGATTGCCAACAAGGCCATTTACAATGACGACTTGGCATATTCGGAACGTTATAAGGACTATTCGCGATTTGATGTGAAACTAGCATATAAAAGCAATCGTAAGAAAATAGCTCAGTTGGTTTTTGTAACGGTAGAAAATATATTCAACACAGAAAATATATTAAGAGAATCGTATAATACCGAATCGCAAACGATACAGAAGGAATATCAATTAGGGTTGTTCCCTTATGGTGGTTATAGAATAGAGTTTTGAGCGCCTTCTATTTGTTGCTCCACACCTCTGAAACATCTTAAAGCAAACGATTGCAACTCGTTCACCGTTTCCTTCGGAGCTTCATAAAAAGCCATGTGTGCTGCATTTTCCAACATAAGTACCGAAGGGTATTTGCACAGGCCCATTTGAGGATACATGGTTTCGTAATTAATTACAGTGTCTTTTTTACCAATGATAAACAGAACAGGATAAGGAGCAAATTTCAAAATCAAATCTCTGCTCTTGCGTTCCTTCATTCCTTCAAGACTATTGATAATCGATTGCCTAGATGTTTTTTCGGCTATGCGTTTTACTTTTGAAATTTCTTTTTTTAATTTCTCTAGATTCTCAGGAGCAAATAAAGAAGTGATTACTTCGGCCACATAATGTTTGTGCTCCTTTTTTACTAGTCTAATAACTCGTTCGCGTTCCTTTTTCTTATCATCCGAATCAGCATAAGAAGTAGAATTGAACAAACATAATCCACTCACATTTTCGGGAAACAATTCGGCAAAAGCGAGAGCTGCATATCCTCCTAAGGAGTGGCCAGCAATTATGTAACGTCTAACACCAACTTTGTCGAGAACTGCTTTAGCACTTTGTGCAAGCAATTCCATACTGTGATAATAACCTATGCATGGAGTATCTCCATGTCCAGGAAGGTCGATGGCAATAACACGAAATTTTCCAGATAGTTTTTTAATGAACCCATCCCAAATTTCATGAGAACACAAAAAGCCGTGTAATAATACTATCACACGGCCTTTTCCTGTATCACTATAACGTACTTTTATTTTTTTGAATTCAGCGTATTTTAGGCCCCTCTCTTTCTCTCCCCGAAGGGGAGAGGAAACCACTCCCGACCTTTGTTTGTTATTTGTCATGGCATTTCGGAAACTAAATCCCTTCCCTTTGGGGAGGTTAGGAGGGGCTCTTCATTAAAGCTTCAATTTCATCAGCTTCTATTGGAATGTTCTTCATCAAGTCAATAGGCCCTTTAGCAGTAACCAGAATATTATTTTCTAAACGTATTCCTAATTTCTCTTCAGGTATATAGATTCCTGGTTCGCAGGTAAACACCATTCCTTCTTCTAGTTTACGATTGAAATCACCTACATCGTGCACGTCTAATCCTAAAAAGTGAGAAGTGCCATGCATGAAATATTTTTTATATGCCGGCATATCTGGGTTTTGATTTTTAATTTGATCAAGTGTTATCAAACCTAAATCCACCATTTCTTTTTCCATTAGCAGACCAACTGCTTTGTGGTATTCGGGAATTAGATTACCAACAGTCAGCATTCCGATTGCGGATTTCATAATACGCAACACCGCATTGTAAACATCTTTCTGACGTTTTGTAAACTTCCCGCTTACAGGTAAACAGCGTGTAAGGTCGGATGCATAATTACCGTATTCGGCAGCCACATCCAGCAGTATTACTTCACCATCTTTACACTCTTTATTGTTATCAATATAGTGAAGCACGCATGCATTTGCTCCCGAGGCTATAATAGGGCCATAAGCAAATCCTCGTGAACGATTGCGCACAAATTCGTGAATCAATTCAGCCTCTATTTCGTATTCCATTACTCCTGGTTTTACAAATTGAAGTAATCTGCGGAAACCTTGTTCAGTAATGTTGCAAGCACGTTGAATTAAATCTACTTCATAAGAAGATTTGATGGCTCTCAACGAATGCATAATTGGAGCAGAACGTTCAAGCTTATGCAAAGGATATTTTGATGTAATTGTTTTGTTGAATCGCACTTCTGCTGTTTCAACTGGGTTTGAATTACGTGTATGTTCGTTGCTGTTTAAATACAGGTGCTCTGCCTGAAAAACAATGGCATGAAACATTTGCTCAAAATTCTGCAACCATTGAATGTTTTTAATACCTGATGTTTGAGTTGCCTGAGCTTTGTTCAGCTTAGCACCTTCCCATATCGCTATGGTCTCGTTTGTTTCGCGAACGAACAAAATTTCTTTTTGGGTACCGTTGATTGCATCAGGGTAAATCAAAAGGATGGTTTGTTCTTGATCAACTCCGGTGAGGTAAAATAAATCAGAGTTTTGTACAAACCCCATCGAACCATCCGCATTGGTAGGCATGATATCGTTGCTAGTGAACAAAGCAATAGAGTTTGGTTTTAATCGTGCTGTAAATCGTTTGCGATTTTCGACAAACAAATTTGAATCAATAGAAGTATATTTCATAGGTCGCTTGAATTAAGAGGCCAAAAGTGCAAATAAAATGGATATAAAACAGCAAATAATTGAATAAATAATTTAATATTTTGCTTGGTATTCATCTTTTTGAGTCATACTTTTGCGCTGCAAAAAAAGAGTACCAATTCCGCAATTTAAAACTGAATAAAATAATTCTACAATTATGAGTAATGCATCACCAAATTTTTTGACATCTTCCATAGGGAAAAAATTCTTAATGGGCTTCACAGGCTTGTTTCTTATTTCCTTTTTAGTGGTTCACGTTTGTATCAACGCCTGTATCTATTTCAACGACTCGGGCGCTACTTTTAATATGGCCGCTGGCTTTATGGCAACCAATATTATCATTCGCATCGTTGAGGTGGGATTGTTCGCAGGTATAATTATACACGTTGTGCAAGCCCTAATTTTAACCATGCAAAACAATAAATCACGTCCTCAAAAATATGCTGTTCAGAATTTAGCAGTAAGTAGCAAGTGGTATTCTCGCTCCATGGGACTTTTGGGTTCTTTGTTATTGATGTTCTTAGTAGTTCACCTAGCACATTTCTGGGTGCCAACCAAAATTGCTCTTTATGGCGAAAATGCAAAATTTGCTGGCTACAATGTTCCTGAAGGTTTTACAGGAGTTCAGGACAACCCTTTCGAAAGTTTGAAAACGGTATTTTCTAATCCAATTGTCGTGGTTGTTTATTTGCTAGGATTAATTTCATTATTCTACCACCTTTTGCATGGTTTCCAATCTGCTTTTCGCACATTTGGATTAACTCATAAGAAATACACTCCATTTATAAAATCATGTGGTTTTTGGTATTCCGTAATTATCACTTTGATTTTTGCATCCATGCCAATCACATTATATCTTGGAATCATAAAATAATAAGAAATAAGAATTTTAATTGAACTTTAGATTACACACAATATGTCAAAATTAGATAGTAAAATTCCGGAAGGTAGCTTGGAACAAAAGTGGACAAAGTATAAATCCTCGGTAGCTCTTGTTAATCCTTCAAACAAAAGAAATTTAGAAATTATTGTAGTGGGCTCCGGCCTTGCAGGTTCTTCGGCAGCGGCTTCGCTTGCCGAACTTGGCTACAAAGTAAAAGTGTTCTGCTATCAGGATTCTGCACGTAGAGCTCACTCTATTGCTGCGCAAGGAGGAATTAATGCGGCAAAAAACTATCAGAACGATGGTGACAGTGTGTATCGTTTGTTTTATGATACTGTTAAGGGAGGAGATTACCGTGCACGCGAGGCCAATGTATATCGTCTTGCGGAAGTGAGCAATAGTATCATCGACCAGTGTGTGGCTCAGGGTGTGCCTTTGGCGCGCGAGTACGGAGGTATGTTGAGTAACCGTTCGTTTGGAGGAACTCAGGTACAACGTACGTTTTACGCAGCCGGACAAACAGGTCAGCAATTATTATTGGGAGCATACAGTGCTCTAAACCGTCAGATTGGTTTGGGAACAGTGGATATGTTTCCTCGCCACGAAATGTTAGAAGTAGTTAAAATTGATGATAAGGCTCGTGGTATCATTGCACGTGATATGGTCACTGGAAAATTAGAACGTCATTTCGGACATGCTGTATTATTATGTACAGGTGGATATGGAAATGTGTTTTATCTTTCTACCAATGCTATGGGTTGTAATGCAACAGCTGCTTGGAAAGCACATAAAAAAGGGGCTTTCTTCGGAAACCCTTGCTTTACTCAAATTCACCCTACTTGTATCCCTGTTTCGGGTGACCACCAATCGAAATTAACTTTGATGAGTGAGTCGTTGAGAAATGATGGACGTATTTGGGTGCCAAAGAAACAAGGCGATACACGAAAAGGAAATGAGATACCTGAAGAAGAAAGAGATTATTATTTGGAAAGAAGATATCCTGCATTCGGAAATTTAGTTCCTCGCGATGTTGCATCGCGTGCGGCTAAAGAACGCTGTGATGAAGGCTATGGAGTGGGTGCTTCTAAGATGGCCGTTTTCCTTGATTTTAAGGCTGCCATCGAACGTTTCGGAAAAACACAAGCTAAAAAATTAAGCATTGATAATGCTACACCTCAACAATTGAAGGAGTTTGGTAAGCAAGTAGTGGAAGAAAAATACGGAAATCTTTTCGCTATGTACGAACAGATAACCGGAGAAAATCCTTACGAAGTGCCAATGCGTATTTATCCGGCAGTCCACTATACTATGGGTGGACTTTGGGTTGATTATAACTTAATGACTACAGTTCAAGGATTGTATTGTTTAGGTGAAGCTAATTTCTCTGATCATGGTGCAAATCGTTTGGGTGCTTCCGCTTTGATGCAAGGTTTGGCAGATGGTTATTTTGTGATTCCTTATACTATTGGAGCCTATTTATCTAAAGAAATTGCAGTTAAACCTATTCCTACTTCTCACGAGGCATTTGATGCTGCAGAAAAAGAAGTACAGACTAGAATTGATAAATTATTTGCTATTAAAGGCGGTAAATCGGTTGACCATTTCCACAAACGTTTAGGAAAAATAATGTGGGATAAATGTGGAATGGCTCGTAACGAGAAAGGATTAAAAGAAGCAATTCTGGAAATTCGTCAATTACGTGATGAGTTCTGGAAAGATGTTCGTGTAACGGGTAAAGCAAATGAAATGAACCCTGAATTGGAGAAAGCTTGCAGAGTAGCTGATTTCCTTGAGTTAGGCGAGTTGATGTGTATGGATGCATTGAACAGAAGCGAATCATGTGGTGGACACTTTAGAGTTGAATCGCAAACAGAGGAAGGCGAAGCCAAACGTGATGATGATAAGTTTACTTATGTTTCTGTTTGGGAAAACAAAGGAAACAATGAGTGGGATTTGCATAAAGAAGATTTAGTGTTTGATGTAGTTCACCCAAGTCAACGTAGTTATAAATAGGGAATAGCGATTAGGCAATAGCGATTAGATTTGTAGCCAAAAGAAAAATAAAGAGAACGATGACTAATAGAATAAACTCATACAAAGAATTAATTGTTTGGCAAAAGTCAATAGAATTAGTTACTGAAGTTTATTCATTAACCAGAAACTTTCCTTCAGAGGAAAAATTTGGTATCGTAAATCAGTTGAATCGAGCTATTGTTTCGGTCCCTTCTAATATTGCTGAGGGATGGGGAAGAGAATCTTCCAAAAATTATTTACAATTTTTGAGAACTTCAAGAGGTTCGTTGATGGAAGTAGAAACATTGATTTTAATTTCGAAGAATCTTTGCTACATCAATGAAAAGGAGTTTGAAAAAATAACAATCGGAATTGAAGAAGTTGGAAAAATACTCCAAGGATTAATTAAAAGTGTGCAACAAAAAATAACAATAACTGAAAATGCATAGCTATTAACTATTCGCTATTGCCTTTTTACTAAACAAAAAATTATGAGTCACGGAAATATGAATTTAACGCTTAAGATTTGGCGTCAGAACAGTGGTAAAGAACCAGGTCAGTTAGTTACTTATCCTGTAAAAGACATTTCACCTGATATGTCTTTTCTGGAAATGTTTGATGTGCTGAACGAACAGTTGGTGAGTAAAAACGAAAACCCAATTGTGTTTGATCACGATTGTCGCGAAGGGATTTGCGGAATGTGTAGTATGGTTATCAATGGCCGTGCGCATGGTCCTAAAACAGGAATCACCACTTGTCAGCTTCACATGCGTTCGTTTAAAGATGGAGATACCATTGTGGTTGAACCTTGGAGAGCACAAGCTTTCCCGGTAATAAAAGATTTAACCGTGGATCGTTCGGCATTTGAACGTATACAGGCTAAGGGAGGTTTCATCTCTGTAAACACAGGAACAGCACAAGATGCAAACTGCCTGCCTATTCCTAAAGATGATGCAGATGCTTCGTTTAATGCTGCTGCTTGTATAGGTTGTGGTGCATGTGTGGCTACTTGTAAAAATGCTTCGGCAATGTTATTTGTATCTGCTAAAGTTTCTCAGTTTGCTTTGTTGCCTCAAGGAAGAGTGGAAGCTACAGCTCGTGTTAAAAACATGGTAGCACAGATGGATGCCGAAGGTTTTGGAAGTTGTACCAACACTGGTGCATGCGAGGTGGAGTGTCCGAAAGGAATTTCGTTAGAAAATATTGCACGTATGAACAGAGAATACCTTTTTGCTAACTGCAAAGATTAACTTAATACTTAACTTCTTGATTATAGGAAATCAATTTTCTAATCAATAGTTAATACTTATCAGATTGAACAACTGAGAAACCTTGAGGGGTAAAAGCCTCAAGGTTTCTTTTTTGAGCTTAATTAAACAAATCGATGTCTGGATGATTTCGTTCGAGGTCTGGGTGAAATGACAGAAAACGGACGTAATCTGTCAGAAAGCGGACGTGATTTGTCACCGAGCCTCCCTTTTCTTACAAATCGGGGAGGCTCGATTACATCAATCACCTAGACATAAACGTATTGCATGACACATCAAGTTAATTATCAGCCGTTTTGATGAAAAAGATAAGGGAAATTTTGCATAAAGAAACCTTTGTTTTTAATACGATACTATAATATATAGTATTACGAAGAAATAAGGTTGGTATTT
>CAIWDF010000294.1 GCA_903911435.1 uncultured Bacteroidota bacterium | reverse complement strand
GAGAATTCACAATTAAGAATTAATGTCATTCATATATATAATGTATTAGGTGAAGAAGTGCTAGAGCGAATAGTTAATAGCGAAAAGGCAATAGATGTAAGCACGTGGAATGCGGGTGTGTACTTTGTTGAAGTAGAAACCGAGAAAGGAATAGTGAGGAAGAAACTAGTAAAACAATAAAAAGAGTAGAAATTAAAAAGGGCAAGATGAATGTTAGTTCATCTTGCCCTTTTTGGTGATCCCGCTGGGATTCGAACCCAGGACCCCTACATTAAAAGTGTAATGCTCTACCAGCTGAGCTACGGAATCTAATCTACACTTGTTTTAGAAGTATCACCCCCTTTTTTTGGGAGCGCAAAGATAGAATCAATATTCTATTCCACAAAGCCTTTTTAGAAAAAAAATAAAATATTTTCAATATCCTCCAAATACCCTAATTTTATTGCTACTTCACAACTGAACTCACAAAAAAACTGCGGAATATCATGTTTTATTTATGTCAAAAGCTAGGTCGGGATACAATATAATGTAGTAATATTGCATTGTAAAATGAAAACAAACTCTATTTTTGATATTCAATTAGGCATCGGATTTTCATCCTTAGCATTTGGTTCGTCAATGCAAGATGCAGAAAAAATTTTTGGTAAACCCGAAGAAATCATACTTCTTGACGAAATTGAAGATTACCAATCTACCGTTTGGCATTACTGGAATTGTGGATTTTCGTTGTTTTTTGACGAAAAGGACAAAAAAAAGTTCTCGAGTGTGGAAATAAATAATGCAGAAACATTACTATTAGGACAAAAACTATTCAGCCTTACCGAAAAACAAATAATAGAGCTTCTTCAAAAGACAGGAGTACACCAATATGAAATCGAAAAAGAAGAATGGGGAGAAAAAAGACTTACCTTTGATGTTCTTAATATCGATTTTTATTTCGAGAAAACACAGTTAGTATCCGTTAACTACGGAAAAATTATAATTATTGAACCTTTATTAATACTCTCAAACTAATGGCAAAATTTTTTATTACCGGTTATATGGGCAGTGGCAAATCTACTGCAGGTAAAAAGCTTTCTACAAAGCTAGGCTACGAATTTATTGATTTAGATAAATTCATTGAAGAAGAATATCAACAAACCATTCCCGAAATTTTCTCCACCAAAGGCGAAAAAGAATTCAGAGCAATGGAACACAATGCATTGAAAAAGCTAATAGACAAAGACAATCTTGTAGTGGCTTGTGGTGGCGGAACTCCATGTTATTACAACAACATGGAATTGATGAACAACCATGGCAACACAGTGTATCTTAAAATGAGTGCTGACTCTTTAGTACACCGCTTAATGGATGCTAAGGACAAACGCCCATTAGTAGCCAACAAGTCAGAAGCTGAACTTCGTGTTTTTGTGAACAGACAATTGGAAAAACGTGAAGACTTTTACCACCAAGCACAGTATACTGTGAAAGGAAAGGATTTGGATATTGACGAACTCGTACAGTTTGTAAAAGACAAAGTTGGAGTTAACTAATCAACTTAGATAAACTATTTCTTTTCCCTTTTTCGAAATCTCTACGGTGATGTGTTCTTGAAGCGTAGTAGAAAGCGACAATCCAACAAAGTCAGCCTTTATTGGGTAACGGTTATGTCCTCTGTCAACTAAAACGGCAGTGGTTAAACGCTTCACAGGTGTGGATAGAAATGGTTTAGCTCCAAAAATTAAGGTTTTACCAGAGTTCAATACATCATCTACAAGTACAATCACTTTATTACTTAACGCTTCGTTTGGTAGAGCTATTTTTATCTCTTTAGAAACCGGATTCTTTTTGTCCATCACAATTTCAATTAACTTGATTTTCAAAGGCGAAATTTTCTGAATCACATCGGTAATACGTTTGGCTAGTAAAAAGCCGTTGCCTACAATACCTGCAATGATTAAGTCTTTTTCATCGCAATTGTTTTCGTAAATCTGATAAGCAATTCGATTTACCTTTTGTTCAATCTGCTTGCTGTTTAATATCAAGGTCTTATTCATATCTTTATTCGAATTAATGGTAATCAAAAATTAATTGGCAGCTAGTCGGCCACCTTTGTAAAAACACTTCTTATAATAATCTTCATTCAAATCACTAATCGTAACCCCGGTGTTTACGGCAGCGTGTGCAAATTTATCATTTCCGAGGTAAATACCCACATGTGAAATCTGTCCTTTTCTAATTTTAAAAAATAAAATATCCCCTTCTTTCAATTCCTGTTTTTCGATAGGCCGCACGTTTGTCCAAATATCGCGCGAACCTCCCATGAGTTGAATGCAATAGGTGTTTTTATACATTTCGATAACAAAACCCGAGCAGTCAATCCCCTTCTTATTTCGGCCCGAGTAGCGGTAGTGAGTTCCTACCCAGTCATACACCTGATAATAAAGATACGGAGTGGCTGCCGAATCGGGCTGTAACGAATAGGCAGAATAATAGGTGGAGATAGAAGGTTTTTGAACCTTAGGCAATACATTCTTTTTCCCCCTTCTTGATTGCGAAAACACAATAAAGGGTATTAAGAGGAATATTAAGGCAATTTTCAGTTTCATCGAATTGCAAAGATAGAAAAATCAAGTATTACTCCTCCACTTTATGATGCAAGGACTCTTCGGCTGCTTTAATGATGGTGTGGTGCGATTCTTCTTCGCCAAGATATTTTTCAATCATCGAATGGCCAAGGTAAATTAATGGAGTAAGTACCACTGCAAGTATCAATTTAAAAGTATAACCAGTGAAAGCTGCATTCAAAAAATTGGCGGTAGTCATTTTGCCGGGCAACCAAAATGCGATACCAAGTACAACAAACGTATCAATAAGTTGAGAAATAATGGTAGAACCAGTACTCCGAAGCCATATCATTTTCCCTCCTGTTTTGTCTCTTAACAACCAAAAAATGGAGACATCAATAAATTGAGACAAGAGAAAAGCAGCCAAACTTCCAATAATTATCCATAAACTTTGACCGAAAACAGCATAAAACTGTTCATCGGTAACTGTAGAAATACCAACTGCAGCAGGAATTTTAATAGCTAATAATAAGATTAAAAAGGCATACGCAATTAATGAAGCTGTAATCATTGAGAGTTTTTTAACCCCTGCTCTACCGTAATATTCGTTAATCAAATCGGTGGTAATAAAAACCACTGGCCAAGGAATTATACCAATGCTCATCACAAATGGACCTATCTGAATCAGTTTACTTCCAATTAATTCAGCAACAACAGCGTTAGTGATAAAAACACCTGCCATTATTATGTACACTAAGTTGCGTTTTGAGGAAAATATCATTGTTTCAAGTATTCGAATTGGTTGGCATACATCGATATTACCCTTTTTGAGATTTCATTTTCCTTTGTAATTTTCCCCAACATCTTCAATCCACTGCTATCAATAATAATATCCTCGGACAACTGATGCGGTGTACCGTTAAACACAATCCCGAGAATATTATAACCTCTACTCTTAAGGGCTTCAACTGAAAGTAAGGTATGATTGATACTTCCGAGATAATTCTGAACAACCAAAACTACCTCAGCTTCAAATTTGGTAATCAAATCAATCATCATCTCCGTTCTATTCAGTGGAACAAGCAACCCACCTGCTCCTTCAATAATAATAGTATTCGAAGTTTCGGGTAATTGTATTTCATCAAGTGTTATTTCTATGCCTTCTTGTTCGGCAGCCACATGTGGCGACATGTATTCTTTAAAGACATATCGTTCAGGAAAAAAATTGCTCTCTGTATTCGAAATTAATTTTTGAACAACCTGAGTATCCGTTGCAAAAAAATTACCTGTTTGAATTGGTTTCCAATAATCAGCTTTCAATGCTTCTACCATAACAGCCGAAACAACGGTTTTTCCTACATCGGTTCCAATTCCAGCAATAAATATTTTTCTCATAACTTTAGGTAAGAATTATTTTTGAAAACAGTTCATATAAAATCAATGTAAAGTTAATCTTTTTTATGAACTGTTGCAAGGGAAATTTAATTCCTTAAATCAATATAAAGAACAAAAGAACTAAGCAGATGTTTTCACAAACATGAATTTAATTAACACCGAACCAACCATTATTTAAGATGTAATTTTATTTTCAAATCAAGTTCTTAAAATAAATAATGATTTTGTTTCATATATTTGTCAAACGAAACATTGCACTAAACATCTCTCAACTATTATGACAACTGACGATATTGCCTCAACGTTAAAACTCACCGCCCAGCTGATGGAATTGCATGAAGAGAATCCTTTCAAAATAAAATCAATTACTAATGCAGCGTTTAAATTAAACAAAACAGATATTGACTTGAATGGAAAAACACAAGAAGAACTTGAGAAAATAGAAGGAATAGGAAAAGGGATTGCTTCTAAAATAAATGAACTACTTACAACCGGAAGACTAACAGAGTTTACACAATTATTGGACAAGACACCAACTGGTGTGATCGAAATGCTAAAAGTAAAAGGAATTGGGCCTAAAAAAGTAAGGCTGTTGTGGAAAGCACTAGAAATAGAAAGTATTGGGGAACTGTTATACGCCTGCAACGAAAACAGACTTATATCCTTAAAAGGGTTTGGGGAGAAAACACAAGCTGAAGTAAAAAAACAAATTGAATTCTTCAAATCAAACATTGGATGGTATCATTTCGCGGCAGTAGAACAATATGCTTTGGAATTAGTAGAACAACTAAAAACCAAGTACAATACGAGTTTAGTTTCACTTACAGGGGATGTACGCAGAAAATGTGAAGTTATTAGCTGCATAGATATATTGATAGCGACACAGGAAGGAGTGGAAATGGCAGAATTTGAAAAAGGATCATCCGTTAAAGTGAATATCGTAATTTGTGAAGAATCGGACTATTTCATTCGCCTTTTCGAAACTACCTCCTCCAGGGAGTTTAACATAGAAAATTTTCAACTTTCACAAACAAGATCGGAAGCAGACTTGTTCGTTCTAAACCAACTTCAGTATATTGAACCTGAACTAAGAGAGAATAACAACATTATTGAACAAGCACGAGTAAACAAAATACCCAAACTGATTGAATTATCGGACCTCAAAGGGATTTTACATAATCACAGTAATTACAGTGATGGAATAAACACGTTGAAAGAAATGGCAGAATACGGCAAACAGCTCGGTTATGAATATTTAGGTATTTGTGACCATTCACAATCTGCATTTTATGCGGACGGAATGAAAACTGATAAGATTGTTTCACAGCACCAAGAAATAGACGAACTAAACAAAGCACTTTTTCCTTTTAAAATATTTAAAGGAGTAGAAAGCGACATATTAAATGATGGTTCATTGGATTACCCAAATGAAGTACTAAACACATTTGATTTTATAGTTGCCTCCGTACATTCGAATTTAAAAATGACAGAAGAGAAAGCTAATAAGAGGTTAATAAAAGCAATTGAAAACGATTATACCACAATCCTTGGTCATCCAACCGGTCGTTTATTATTGTCGCGACCAGGTTACCCAATTTCGCATAAAAAAATAATTGACGCGTGTGCCGCTAACGGTGTGATTATAGAATTGAATGCCCATCCTTATCGTTTAGACATTGATTGGCGTTGGATTCCATATTGTTTAGACAAAGGAGTTAAAATCTCAATCAATCCCGATGCTCATGAAAAAAATGGATATCACGATTTATATTACGGTACTTGTGTTGCAAGAAAAGGGGGATTAATGAAAGAAATGTGTTTAAATTCGCTATCTTTATCCGAAATAGAATTTTATTTCAATTCAAGAAAACCGAAAAACTAAACCCGAGACATGCCTTTATTAAATAGCATAGCAAGTTGGTGGATGCGAAAAAGAATGCATCAAATAGAACTCTTCATGAAGTATCCAGAAGATGTACAGGCGGAGTGTCTAAGGAAATTAATTACTTCAGCAAAGGATACAGAATGGGGGAAATTACATAATTACAAAAACACAAATTCTGTAGAACAATTTCAAAAAAATGTTCCTTTACAGGATTATGATTCGTTAAAAAACAATATTGATAGAATAAGGAAAGGAGAGCAAAATATTTTATGGAGTTCTGAAATAAAGTGGTTTGCTAAATCATCAGGCACAACCAATGACAAAAGCAAATACATCCCTGTAAGCGAAGAAAGTTTGGAAAATTGCCATTACAACGGAGGGCGAGATATGATAGCAATCCATTGCTCTTTAAATCCTGAAACACAATTATTCACTGGTAAGAATTTAGCACTCGCAGGAAGCCTAGTGACCGATAGTTTTGGGAAACATCAATCGCAAAATGGAGACTTGTCAGCGATTGTTATAAACAACTTACCAATCTGGGCAGAGTTCTTCCGTTCCCCTGATTTATCAATAGCACTTATGGATAAATGGGATGAAAAAATAGAAAAACTTGCAAAAGCCACATTACAAGAGAACATGGTAAGCTTAGCTGGTGTTCCTTCTTGGATGCTATTAATAATGAAAAGAGTACTAGACGAATCAGGGAAAAAGAGTATCGCTGAAGTTTGGCCTAACCTTGAAGTTTTTTTTCATGGAGGAGTCAGCTTTAGCCCTTATAAGGAGCAATTTAAATCGGTTTTCAATAAACCAGACCTACACTATTTAGAATTGTACAATGCTACTGAAGGTTTCTTTGGAATTCAAGATCAAGAAAATAGTGATGAGTTGTTGCTTATGCTTGATTATGGTATTTTTTATGAATTCATTCCCTTTTATGACTTTGAAAAAGAATCCCCTAAAACGTTAACTCTTTCAGAGGTTCGACTAGATGTCAATTACGCATTGGTGATTTCAACTTCAGCAGGTTTGTGGAGGTATAAATTAGGAGACACCATTAAATTCACTTCGCTTCATCCTTTTCGATTTAGAATAACAGGTAGGACAAAACACTATATAAATGTTTTCGGAGAAGAGATGATAGTAGATAATGCAGACAGAGCATTAATAATTGCTTGTGAGAAATCATGCGCCCAAATAAAAGAATATACTGCAGCTCCTATATATTTTGACTCTAACCAGATTGGAGCTCATGAATGGTTGATTGAATTTGAAGAACAACCTGACAGTTTAGAGTATTTTACTGAAATGCTGGACAATGCACTAAAATCAATCAATTCAGATTACGAATCAAAACGTTATCAAAACCTTATATTGAAACAACCAATGGTGAAATCGGTACCGAGAGGGACCTTTTACAAGTGGTTCGAATCAAAAAACAAACTTGGTGGTCAACACAAAGTTCCTCGATTAAGCAATGAAAGAAAATATGTTGAGGAAATTAATTCATTGCTCAAATGACGAATGGAGAATTTTAAAGCAAATATATTAAAATGAAAAAAACGATACTATTATTTGTATTTATTCCTTTCGCCTGTTTATCGCAAAACAAGCTCATTTTGATTTCTACAATAAATACACTATCTGATTTCTTTACAACAGACAATCAGAGTAATATTTATTTAGTAAACGGAAATGAACTAACAAAATATGATAAAACAGGACGGGAACTTTATAAGTATAGTAATAAAAGCTTTGGAAACATAAGCTATGTGGATGCAACCAACCTGCTAAGAATTCTTGTATTCTATAAGGATTTCCTTCAAGTGGTTTTACTAGACAATACACTTAGCATTAATGGAGCCCCTATCAATCTTGAAAGTATAGGATTTCAGCAAGCCCAATTAGTTTGTTCTTCACACAATAGTGGGATTTGGATTTATGATCAACAAAATTTCAGTTTGATAAGATTAGACCAAAATCTACTTCAATCCCAGCAATCTGGAAACCTCAGCGCTCTATTAAGCACCGAACTTCAACCAAATGCCTTAGTCGAGTACAATAATAAACTCTATATGAACAATTTTGAAACAGGACTATTGATTTTTGATGTTTATGGGACGTATTACAAAACAATTTCAACTCAAGGTACTACTTTATTTCAACCAATTGGAGATTGGGTATATTTCATGACGGATAGTAAATTGAAATCTTATAATATACTGACAACACAAGAAAAGGAATTTCCTCTACCGCAGTCCGACTTCACAAATTTTCGAGTAGAACTCAATAACTTTATCCTTTCTAATAAAAAAGCCATCTTTATATATTCTATTGAATAGAATCATGTCACTTTTAATTTTCAAATACAAAAACTTATTCACAATTTCATTTTTTTAGTTCATTAACATTTAAGAATTAGTATTTTCGTTTCGATTTTTAATTTCATTTTCATTATGCACATAGCAATCGCAGGAAATATAGGAGCCGGCAAAACAACGCTCACTACACTATTGTCTAAACACTACAAATGGCAACCTCATTTCGAGGATGCTGATGATAATCCATATCTAAACGATTTTTATGAAGATATGCAGCGATGGTCATTTAACTTACAAGTATACTTTTTGAACAGCAGATTTGGACAAGTTCAAGAAATTCGTAATAGCGGAAAAACAGTTATTCAAGATAGGACTATTTACGAAGACGCGTACATTTTTGCTCCTAATCTCCATGCAATGGGATTAATGACAACGCGAGATTTTAATAACTATTTTGCTCTTTTCAAACTCATGGAGTCATTTATTTCCCCTCCAGATATACTAATTTATTTACGTGCAACAGTTCCTACCCTCGTACGTCAGATTCAAAAAAGGGGAAGAGATTATGAAAACACCATAAGTATAGACTATCTTAGTCGATTGAATGAACGTTACGAAGCTTTTATCTCTACTTATGAGGTAGAACATAAGAACGCAAAACTATTGATCATTGATGTCGACAACAACAATTTTTCAGAAAAACAAGAAGATCTTGGAGCGATAATTAATAAGATTGATGCTGAAATTAACGGATTGTTTTAATTTTTCACACATCGTACTTAACAGAAATTAACAGCCATTCCTAAAAAATTGACATATATTTGTGTAAGTAGGATGACATCTCCACGTTCGTCTTTTAAATAGTTTATTACGTTTCAGATATGTTCACACTGCTAAAAAAGGAAATTCGCAGTTTTTTAAGTTCACTAATTGGATATATCACCATCATCGTTTTTTTGCTGGTGATGGGTTTATTTCTTTGGGTTCTTCAAACAGATTCAAATATAATTGACAGTGGATATTCAAATATCGATGGTTTATTCATACTTGCCCCATGGTTTTTTTTATTTCTTATTCCTGCAATTACCATGCGTTCGTTTGCTGATGAAAAAAAAGCAGGAACTATTGAGCTTTTACTTACCCGTCCTATAACAGATTTGCAAATTATTGTTGCTAAGTATTTGGCTGGTTTTCTTTTGGTGTTATTTTCTTTATTACCAACTTTGATTTATTATTATTCTGTTCGTAAACTTGGCAATCCTATTGGCAATATTGATACGGGAGGTATGTGGGGCTCTTATATAGGACTCCTTTTTTTAGGAGGGGCTTTTGTCTCAATCGGCATTTTTGCATCCGCAATTACAGATAATCAAGTCGTGTCCTTTATTCTTGCTTTGTTTCTATGTTTCTTCTTTTATACTGGATTTGATTTCATCAGCTCTTTTGCCCTTTTTGGAAAAATTGATACTGTGATTTCTTCTTTAGGGATCAACAACCATTACGGTTCGATGAGTAGAGGTGTAATAGACACACGAGATATGATTTATTTCTTTAGTTTGATTGCCATCTTCATTTTCAGCACTAAAACAGTGTTGGAAAGTCGAAAATGGTAGATAATTCGACACCTTTAATATTGTTTTTTTTATAACTAAAATCCTTTGAATAGCATTAACAAAAATAAAAAAAGAGATTTAGCCTCACTTGGTTTAACAATTATCATATTTATACTTTTAAACTTTGTAGGTTCTTTTGTTTTCCATCGTTTTGACTTGACCTCAGAAAAAAGATACACCCTTTCTGACGCGACTAAAAAACTACTTGGCACTTTGAATGATGTTGTTTATGTTAAAGTTTACCTCGAAGGTGAATTCCCTGCAGGATTTAAGAGATTAAGAAACGAAACAAAGGAGATGCTTGATGAATTCAGGAATTATTCAAACGAGAATATAGAGTATGAATTTATCAATCCTTCGACTAACCCAGACAAGAAACAACAAAATGAAGTTTACAATCAGCTTTATAACAAGGGCTTGTTGCCAACTAATGTTGAAGTAAAAGAAGAGAATGGTACATCTCAACAGATTTTATTTCCTGGAGCAATCGTATCGTATAAAGGTAGAGAAGTTCCTTGGCAATTATTAAAAACACAGATTGGTCAGTCATCTGAGGGCCAATTAAACAATTCAGTGCAGTCATTGGAGTATGAGTTTGCTAGCTGTATTCGAAATTTAAGTATTGTAATGAAACCCGAAATAGCATTTATAGAAGGGCATGGGGAATTAGACACACTTGCGGTCAAGGACATCTCAGAGGCTCTAAGTGAGTTTTATATCGTTAAACGAATCAAAATCGATGAACAATTAAAATCACTTGATGGTTTAAAAGCAATCATCATCGCTAAACCCGACACCACATTTTCGGAACGCGATAAATTTATCATTGACCAATTCGTAATGAAAGGCGGCAAGCTTCTCTTAGCTATCGACCCCCTTAACACTTGTATTGATAGTTTAAAGAAATTACGTCAAACAATTGCTATTCCCTACGAGTTGAATTTAGAGGACCTCCTCTTTATATATGGAGTACGTATCAACCCAAACATGGTATTGGATATTCAAGCTGCAGGCATCCCAATCAACAAAGCAATGAGAGGAGAACGTCCAAGAATTCAAATGATGCCTTGGATATTTACACCATTAGCTTCTCCTGTTAGCATTAATCCTATTTCAAAGAACCTTGATGTTGTAAAAGTGGAATATGGAGCAAGCATAGACACTATTTCAAATAAAGGAATTCACAAATCCATTCTCCTTCAGTCTTCAAAATTTACTAAAACATTAACCTCTCCAGTCCGAGTTGATTTAAATTATTTAGGTGGTCATCCTGATGAATCTAAATTTACAAATCCATTTCAGACAATTGCGGTTCTTTTGGAAGGTGAATTTACTTCCCTTTACAAAAACAGAATTCCACCTAAAATCGCCAATGATAGCGCTATTGGATTCAAAGACCGAAGTGTTAAAACAAATATGATCATTATTTCTGACGGGGATATTATAAAGAATGATATTATACCTGCGACTAGAAAACCTCTAGAATTAGGTTTTGACAAGTATGCGAACCAGATGTATGGCAATAAAAATTTTATCTTAAATTGCGTTAACTTCCTATGTGATGATTCAGGACTGATGAGTGTTCGTTCTCGTAAATTAACACTTCGATTATTGGACAAAAAAAAAATAAACACAGAAAAGCTTAAATGGCAATTAATAAACACTTTAATCCCAATATTCGTTATTATTTTGTTTGGCTTGATTCAGAATTTTAAGAGAAAAAAGAAGTATGCTCAATAGAAACACATTAATTATTTTCTCTTGCCTATCTTTATATTCTTTTCTAGAATCAAATCAGGAAAACAAATTTACAACTCTATGCTTATGAAAAAAAACAAGATTGCTTTCGTTATAGTTATAATCCTTGGAGCACTTTCGTTCTGGTTCATTTCGAACAATCACAATGGAACTATAAAAGAAACACTTAGAGATTTTGCAGTTGCTGATACCGCATCAATAAACAAGATCTTTCTAGCGGATAAAAAAGGCAACACCATTCTACTCGAACGCTCATCCACTGGACGTTGGACAGTAAACGGCAAATATGAGGCGCGCATAGATGTGGTGAAGACGCTTCTCTTAACTATAAAAAAGATAGCTGTAAAGGAGCCGATTGGAAAAAACGCAATAGATAATGTAGTTAAAAGACTTGCTTCGAAAGCCGTTAAGTGTGAAATCTACCAAAACAATAAACTCTTTAAGGCTTATTATGTTGGAAGCGAAACTCAAGATGCAACAGGAACATACATGATTATGATTGACCCTGAAACCATGCAAACTTCTGCTAAACCGTTTATTACTTACATTCCAGGATTCGAAGGGTACTTAACTTCTAGATATTTTACCGAGGAAGCAGGTTGGAGAGATAGAACTATTTATCACTATAAACCAAATGAGATAAAATCAATTAGACTGGAGGTGATGAATAGTCCTGAAAAAGGATTTGAGTTAATAATTAAGGGGAATAATAACTATGAAGTTCATTCTTTGAACTCTAGCCAACCAATTTTAAATTTAGAAGCGATGTCCGTTAAGCAATACATATCTTATTTTCAACAGGTAAATTTCGAGAGTTTCGAAGTTAGTATCTCTCAAAAACAGATTGATTCAACATTAAAAACTTCTCCAATCAAAATACTGACTATAAAAGATTCGAAAGGAAACACTAATAAAACAGCTTTCTTCGCTAGGTGGCCAAGAAGACATGGTCTGTTCGGAGCAGACGGCAAAGAAATCATATACGACACCGATAGATTGGATGCTTTAATGCCTAACGGAAAAGATTTTGTCATGTGTCAATATTATGTTTTAGGAAAACTATTTCCTGAAATTGGATATTTCCAGAAGAAACGTGACTAAATTTTTGAATTGATTGCATTTTTGATGTTTCGTAGTTAATGCCATCGCTACATAATCCAAATAATTAACCATGGACACGATTTCTTGGACTTGAAAAAACAACTAAACTATTCAAGGTCTTTTTACACTAACTATTTTTCAAATATTTAATGTTTAAAAGTAATCGTAATAATTCACAAAGTATATTTTGAGATAACGGTAAATACAGTACATTTGTGCTCAATTTTAATATTAAATAACTTTTTAATTTGACAAAGAAATGAAATTTATTGTTTCCAGTACTACTTTATTAAGACAATTACAAGCAGTGAGTGGTGTACTCAACACGAATAATGCATTGCCAATTTTGGATAATTTTTTGTTTGATGTAGATAAAAATCAACTTAAAATTTCTGCTTCAGATTTGGAGACTACAATGACAACCGTAATAAGTATCGAATCGAAAGATATTGGAAGTATTGCAGTGCCTGCAAGACTTCTATTAGATACTTTGAAAACGTTTGCTGATCAACCTCTAACTTTTAGTTTTGACCTCACAAAATTTGGAATAGAGATTATTTCAGACTATGGGAAATATAAACTTACGGGTCATAATGGAGATGAATTTCCAAAATTACCTGTTCTTGAGTCTTCTTCTTCGTTAGAGCTAGAAGCTAATGTGCTATCTGCTGCCATCAACAAAACAATTTTTGCAACTGGAAATGACGACTTAAGACCTGTTATGTCAGGAGTATTTTGTCAGCTATCAGAAGAAAGTATAATTTTTGTTGCCACTGATGCGCACAAATTGGTTCGATATAGAAGGACGGATACAAAAGCTGGGACAGCCTCCTCTTTCATTATTCCCAAAAAGCCTTTAAATTTATTGAAAAATACCTTAACAAATGTTGGTGGGAATGTAAGAATCGAATACAACAATACCAATGCTCTTTTCTCTTTTGAAAATACTGTTTTGGTATGTCGCCTAATCGATGGCAAATACCCTAACTATGAAGCTGTTATACCAAAAGAAAATCCAAATAAATTGACCATTGATAGAATATCTTTTCTAAGTTCGATCAGACGTGTTTCAATTTTTTCCAACAAAACCACTCATCAAATTCGGTTAAAAATTGCAGGGAGTGAATTAAGTATTTCTGCGGAAGATCTTGATTTTTCGAATGAAGCAAGTGAACGTTTAACATGTCAATACGCTGGCGAGGATATGGAAATAGGATTCAATTCGAAATTTCTGGCTGAGATGCTGAGTAATTTGGGATGTGAAAATGTTAATTTAGAAATGAGTGCACCAAATAGAGCAGGGATACTTTTGCCTACAGAGAATGAGAATCCCGCAGAAGATATCTTAATGCTAGTTATGCCTGTAATGTTGAACAATTAGAAATTACTTGCACTAAAAAAAGCTGTTCTTTTGCAAGAACAGCTTTTTTTATAATTTATTTTCAGGGAAAGTTACCCATATAAGGTTAGTATGGATATTTTCTTATATTTGCAAACTTCAAAAAAAAATGGCAGACAAGAAAAAACAGAATATCATAGAGTTGGATGACTTAAGAGCATTCACTAAAGTCTTTTCGAAAAATTGGTATATTATTTTGTTTTTTATCATGGTATCCATGGTAATTGCATATTTCTACACTTATAAACTCCCAGATATTTATGCAGCTAAAACCCAAATTCTATTAAAATCAGACAATACATACGACTACCAAAAAACATTATTCAGGGGCTTAGGTTTCAATCAAGACTATGAAGATAATAACAATCAGATAAGAGTGTTAACCTCAAATGACCTTATAGAAAAAGCCATATCAAAATTAAATATGGACGTTTCTTACTATATTGTTGGGCGATTAAAAACCACCGAGGTTTACGAATCAATGCCTTTTGATTTTCATTTTTCTTATCTGGCTACATCCTTCTATGAACAAGATTTTAAATTTAAAATTCTTGACTCAAAACATTTTTCTTTGAGTTATAAAAAAGAGAACAAGGAAGTCAGTGCTAATTATCCTTTCGAGAAAGAAATAGTTGATGATAATTTTATATTCACTGCAAAGAAAAATCCATCCATTAATGATAAAAGTTTTCTGGGTTTAAAAAACAACAACTATTTAATCAGAGTTCATAATTTCAACAACCTAGTTTATACCATCAAAAATTCTTTAGGAATAGAAACGTTAGAAAACACAACGGTCCTCGAATTATCTCTCGAGGATCAGATTCCGTCAAGAGCAATTACAATACTTGATACTTTGTCAAAAGTTTATATTGACTATACTGCGCAAACACAGTACATCATCAATGAGAACACTTTGAATAATATTGACAAACAACTAGTCGGTGTTGTCAAAATACTTGATTCAATTGACGCTGATCTCGAAAACTATAAAGCCGACAATAACATCTATAACCTACAACGACAAGAGGACCAATATTTCAACAAGTTAATGAATTATGATGATGAAAAAAGGAAAACTCAACTTTGGATTCAATCATTAGAGTCATTGGAACAATACATCGTTAAGATAGGCGAAATGAAATATGAAAAATTATTACCTCCTTCGTTTTATATTGAATCAGGTGATGATTATCTAAAAGGTGCAATCAATGAAGTCTACTCGCTCCAAATGGAACGTAATTCAAAACTTTTTAATAATACAGAAGGCAACCAAAACATTTCTCAGATTGATCAAAAATCTTCGCTAGTTAAGAAAAATATTATTACATATATCCATAATTCAAAAACTGGGTTAAAAGACAAAATTGAGGATATTGACAAGCAAATTAATGACTATACTAGAATTCTAAAAGGAGTACCGCACACCGAAATAGGATTGTTGAATATTCAAAGAAAAGTTGATGTTAATCAAAAAATGTATCAATTTCTTTTAGAACAAAGAGCAAATACTGTAATTGCGAGGTCGGGAATTTTACCTCAAACTGAAATAATTGAATCAGCACATTCCATTGGAATAGTTCGTCCAGACAAAAAAAAGATATTTTATTATTTCTTGATATCTGGAATCATATTAAGTATGATTTATGTATTTATTAGGTCGGTGCTGTTCTCCACTATTGACAACATTTTTGAGTTAAAGCGTTTAACACATCTTCCTGTTTTGGGCGAAATAATGCTTTCGCAAGAAGCGAGCGAAAAGTACATTATTGTTGACACAGACCCAAAGGCTGCAATTACAGAGAGTTTTAGAGCAATACGAACAAATCTTGAATACATGGCAAGTGGGTTAAGTTCAAAAGTTATTCTTATCACCTCCTACAATCCAGGTGAAGGAAAAACATTTTGCTCGGTTAACCTTGCCACAATTATAGCAAAAGCAGGAAAAAAAGTTCTGATTATTGAACTTGATTTACACAAGCCTAAAGTTCAAAAGGCGTTTAATTTGACATCTGATGTTGGAGTTAGTACAATTTTAATAGGAAAAAGCAGTGTTGCTTCAACCGTGATACCCACTGAAATCGACAACTTATCTGTTATTTTGTCTGGCCCTACACCACCCAATGCTTCCGAAATTATTCTCAGTAAATATCTAGTGGAAATGCTTGACTACGCAAGAACAGCTTTCGATTACGTGATTGTTGACACACCTCCTGTTGGGTTGATTACAGATGCTCTTGTGGTAATGAAAAGTGTTGATATTTCAATTTTCGTACTCAATGCTAAATATGCTAAAAAACATGTTGTAAATATAGCTCAAGAAATTGTTGATACTAATAAACTAACAAACTTTGCATTGCTATTAAATGGAGTCAAACGAAATAGAGCTAGATATTATTACAACTACGGTTACGGTGGATACGGATACGGATATGGTTATGGATACGGTTACGGTTATGGCCGATCATACGGAGGCGGTTCTTATGGATATGGCTCAAACAAAAGTAAAAAGTAGGAAAAAATGAATGCAGCCGAAGAACATTGGGACTTAATTATTAAACCAAAAACTTCTTTATTTTCTATTGACTTTAAACAAGTTTGGCGATATCGAGATTTAATGTTGTTATTTGTGAAACGAGATTTTGTCGCCACATACAAACAAACAATTTTGGGTCCTCTTTGGTTTATCGTTCAACCTTTATTAACAACCATAACGTTTATGGTTATTTTTGGTAATATTGCCAAAATTTCCACTGAAGGCGTTCCTCATATATTATTCTATTTGTCCGGTATAGTGATGTGGGGCTATTATTCCGAGTGCTTAACGAAGACTTCTGATACATTCTCCGTAAACTCAGACCTTTTCGGTAAAGTTTATTTCCCAAGATTGATTGTACCCTTCTCAATCATTATCTCCAGTATGATAAGACTTTCCATTCAACTAGTGCTTTTTTTCTGTTTTTGGACTTATTATTATTTTTACAAAGGAATACCACTTCAGGTGAATAGCACCGTTTTTCTTTTCCCACTGCTGCTAATCTTAATGGCAGGTCATGGTTTAGCATTGGGTATCATAATTTCTTCACTGACCACCAAGTACCGTGATTTGAGATTTCTTGTCCAATTTGGGGTACAACTCTTAATGTATGCTTCTCCAGTAGTTTATCCATTATCTTCAGTTCCTGAAAAATACAAATGGATATTGCTCTTGAACCCAATGACTAGCATCATTGAAACCTTTAAGTATGGATTTTTAGGCATTGGTGTTTTTAATTACCAATATTTAATTTACAATTTTTTATCATTAGTCGTTATTTTATTTGTTGGCTTTGTTGTTTTTAATAAAGTTGAAAAAAGCTTTATGGACACCGTTTAGTTTCTTGATTAAAACTTAACTTGTCACATTATAATTATCATTCAAAAAAATATTGAAGTGGGCACGGTAGTAAAAGTTGAAAATTTAGGCAAGCAGTATCGATTAGGTCAAGTAGGGACTGGTACAGTTTATCAAGACCTTAATCGCTTTTGGTACAAAGCGAGAGGTAAGGAAGATCCTTATGTGAAAATAGGTCAAGAAAATTCCCTTCGTAATAGTGGAGGTAATCAATTTGTTTGGGCATTAAAAGAAATTAATTTTGATGTAAAAGAAGGTCAAGTACTGGGAATAATAGGAAAAAATGGCGCTGGGAAATCAACTTTACTAAAACTTCTGTCCAAAGTTACTTACCCAACACTTGGAGAAATAAAAATAAAAGGTAGGATTGCAGCCTTGCTCGAAGTAGGTACAGGGTTTCATCCTGAACTTACAGGTCGAGAAAATATATTTTTAAATGGAGCAATTCTTGGGATGAGAAAAGCGGAAATCCGTTCAAAATTCGATGAAATTGTGGAGTTTTCTGGAGTTGAAAAGTACATTGACACTCCCGTAAAACGTTATTCATCAGGAATGCGCGTTCGACTTGCATTTGCTGTAGCCGCACACCTTGAACCCGAAATATTGATATTAGATGAAGTTCTTGCGGTTGGCGATGCTGAATTTCAAAAGAAATGTCTTGGTAAAATGAAAGATGTAGCTGGCACAGGAAGAACAGTTTTGTTCGTTTCCCATAATATGGCTGCCGTAAAAAGCTTATGTGACTCTGCTATAGTGCTTGTGAATGGAAGAGTTCAATATGTAGGAGAAACAACGAATGCTGTAAGTTATTATTTGAAAGGTGACTCGGAAAATCAAAACAAGAAGACTTTTTCGAGTGAATACGATAAGCCTGAATTTTCACTTCATCAAATGAGTTTGAATAATTTTAGTAAATCGAATGAGGAACCTCTAGTTGAAAACGAAGAAATCGAATTTCACATTTCATTGACTCTCAAAAATGAGAATAGCAAAAATTACCATATCACTTTTCATTTAATAAACGAATTAGGTGAGGCACTATTCTCGTTTTATCCATCATCAAATGGAGTCAATCTTAGAACTGGACTCAATAATTTGACATGTACCTTTCCAAAATTATTCTTCCAATCCGGAACTTACTACCTTTCACTTTTTATTTTCAGAAATAAAAAAGAAGCTGTTATCATTGAAAAGGACATCATGAGCTTTACAGTTGTGGACGGAGGAAGAGAACTTGGGGTATTTATGGGAAGAGAACCAGGATTTATTCGCCCTCAATTTCATTGGGAAAACAAAAGTGTATAAGTGAATTAAGTGATGGTCATTCCTTCTTAATCAATTCTCCATTAATCCACTTTTTTATTAAACTCGCTCGAATCAATCAATAATTTTGGATTTTAAATTCATATTTTAATTACTTTCGCGCTCAGAAATAAATTAACAACAAAGAAAAATGACAACAAACAGAACATTTACGATGATTAAGCCGGATGCAGTTGCTAACGGTTACATTGGAGGAATCTTAAAAATGATAAACGATGCAGGCTTTCGCATTGTTGCAATGAAATATACAAAACTTAGCAAGGAAGGTGCTGGTAGTTTTTATGAAGTTCACAAGGAACGTCCTTTTTATGGAGAATTGGTGGAATACATGTCTTCGGGACCCATTGTTGCTGCAATTCTTGAAAAAGAAAATGCTGTTGCTGACTTTAGAAATTTGATTGGTGCTACTGACCCAACAAAAGCGGCAGAAGGAACTATTCGTAAAATCTATGCTAAATCGATTGCAGCCAATGCTGTTCACGGTTCGGATAGTGATGAAAATGCTGAACTTGAAGGCAATTTTTATTTCTCAAAACTAGAACGATTTTAATACTTACGTTTATCTTCATTCATGAAAAGTCCTTCCATGGTTGGAAGGACTTTTTTATGGCTCTATTATTTCGATTCCAAATTTAACGCCTAAAATCGCCTCAAGCGGCTTCATTGTTAAATCAGTATCTTTTAAATCGATTGTCAACAGTGTCCCTGCATCGGGCAACCGATTGAGACGTAGCTTCTCTTTCCTTTGGTTCAAAACCTCTTCATTAATTGTTTTTATAGTCTTGTCATACGTTATTGCATAATTACTTGTCAAACCGTATTGCTTATAGGTATGTGTGGTAAGTAATACAACAACTGCAAAAGGAAGAACAACTTCAATGATAATAGCTAATACTTGGTAAGTGAGAACAATTATATAACCAACATAAAGGAATATCAGGCAAAAGAAAACAGCCAAAATTAAACTCGTAAATGTATAAGCTCTTAGTGGGAGCACAGCATCAATAAGTAAAAAGGAGAATAAATACAAAACCAATAACGAAAGAAAAATCAAAACACCACAAATCAGAATTGATTTACGGATTATCCTTTTGTCTATTTTTATGCTTCTTAATCTTTGCAACCGCTTTCCTAAAATAAGGAACAAAGCGGCTAAACCAATTGCCACATAGGTCTTTTTCTGTATTACAACATTTGTCATTAATATCGAACTTGAAGAGTCCTGATTCACTTGAGTAGACGTTTGGTGTTCTCCTCTTCGTTCGATATTTCCTGGTGCAGAAAACGAAATGACTGATGAAATACATAGCGAAAACAATGCAATCAATAGACCTTTAAAAATTGGGATATTCTTAAGAACTGGGATTTTGAACTTCGATTGATAACCCAACCAAACGATTACCGAAACTAGCAATAATCCTGTGATGAGACTAGCGATTTCATTATTACCTCCTACAAACACAAAGCTAAGACACAAAAGCAAATTATGAATTAACTTTCGTTTATTATTCATAATTAGTGCTATTCCTGCTGAAAGCAATACTACGCTTTGCAGATAAAAAACGTTTCCACAAACCCAACCCCAAACCTCAATATTCTGAAAAGTAAAAAAATAAAAACATGCTATAAACAGAATGCTATAAATCAAAATAAGTGCCCTATCTAGTTCCACCTTTAAATAGATAAATATATTCTTAAGAATATTAAAAACAGAAAAAACGAAAACAGCCATAGTAGCGACATAATAGACAAATGCTACCAAATGAAAACTGGTGAATCCATTGGCTAATTTGAGGAAAAGAAAATACAAAGCAAAACCTGTCCAACGACCGCTCCAATGAAAATACATCTCGTGCATTGAACCCCAAAAACCTTTTTGCTGAACAAGTGAAATGAAATACAAATCATCATAAGCAGGACGAATATAATATCCTTGCATCAAGTAAAAAACAATGAACAACAACGCTACCATTGCAAGCAACCGATGACTCACCAATCTTAATTGATTGGGCCATGGTGCGTAGTTAGTTAGTTTATTTTCCATTTTACTTTTAATACGGGTAAAGAAACCCTATCACCTCATTACTACTTCCTCTAACTTCTCGAAAATCTTCACCATCGATAAGGTATCGAGCTTGCAGTATTCGTGCAACTGATCTCTAATTTCAATGATGCGAAACAAATCGGTTTCGGTTTGTAATTGCTCGAAGGCCGTCATGGCAATGCTTCCACTTGAAATACTTAGCGAGGTATATGACAAATCGGGAACCAAGGCATGCAGTAAATTTTTAATTGAAAACGAATTCTTCATGGCAGGATGATAATAAGTTTTCTCTTGAAATGGAACCATCAAATCGATGATACGAGCCAAACGATTTTCAATTTTTGAGGCATATTCAGGGAAATCATTTTTCAAACTATTCAACACATTTTTTTCCATCAAGGTATCGTACACCAGTATACTCCCCTCGCCTTCTGTGTCTTTCATTAGGTTTTCGAGAAACACTTTTCGAGGATTGAATCCTTGTTCGGCAAGAAAAGAAAAATGTTCGAGTGGTGCTTCTTTCGATTGCTTGTAATGCAACGAATATTGAAATGGAATGTGCTGATAAGGTTTTGTAGCTTCAAACAATGGCACAGCTGGCATAAAGGTTTCGAAATCCATAAAAAACAATGGGTAACTTACCTTGTCGAGAAACTTTTTAATTGCTTCCGTATCTATTCGCTCTTTGTCATTTTTTACCGATTGAATATGTTTATTGGCATTAGCCGATAAGCTGTTGTTTGCAGGAATATCGTTGATGGTTTTGTAACCTTCGTTGTACAAAGCAAAAAGTTCTGTTTTGGAAATACCTGATATTTCGAACACCGAATTCTTTGGAACACCTTTCCAGCAAGTACCCATAAAATCGCAGGTATAAGGGCTAAAACAATGTTCGCCAATAGCTACTTTTGGTTGCTCGGCATTGGCAACTACTAGTTTCGATTGAAATATTTTCTCTTCTACCATGGGTTGATGTTTCAACACCTCCGTTTTTACCGATTTGATGGCAAACAATTGGTTTAAATCCAATTCTCCTTTTCGTAGATATTGATTGTTAATTGTTATCAACGAAATATCAGCTAACGGAAGTCCCGAATGGGTAATCACCCAATATTGTAAGGCTGCATCTATTATATAGGTATTCGATATTTTGGTGCTGCTTTTTACCTCATACGCATACCAATGATTGTCTCGTTTCACTAAAACATCGAGGATGGCGAGTACTTGTTCGTGCTGAAAAGCGGCTTCGTAAATCACCTCCACACCTTCTGAGATGAGTTGCTGTGTTTTTTCTACAGCTGCTAGGTTATTCGACCGTTTGGCGGGCGTAGCATCTACCCCATCGGCAAACAAGCGCTGAGCCAAAATCCCTACTTTATTGCCCCTATTGAAAATGGCGGTTTGCTCGGCCGACTGCTTATCGCGCAACTGAATGTGATACTTGTAAAGATATAAAGATTTAGGACATTGAAGTCCTCGCAAAAAAGTAGATTTACTGAGTATATGTTTTTCCAAAATGGTCGAGATAAGGCCACTAAAGTAAGTTATTTTTCGGGTTTAGGAGTTCTCCTTTTTCAAACCTCCGGCTTTTCTTCCTTTCATTTCTTTTATTTCCGCGCTTCTTATTTTTCATCCACCTCTTTAAAAGCCCCTATTTACAAAGGTTCTTGCCGCAAAAGAAAAAACCAACTTCTACTCACAGGATGTTAAAACCACCCTTCCTGTTTTCTTCCTCCTTTCGACCAAAAATTATTTTCATTTCCATGCCACCTTTTTACCTATTTTTACGTCTATGTTACTGAATGTTCTTTTCAATGTAAATTAATACATAAGTTTTTTAGTACCAGACCATTTATTTCGAATAAACAAACAAGACAATTATTCAAATTTTAACAATACAATCGACCGTTATCGCACAACGCATTTTAGTATTCATCAAATACCTCTAACCATGAGAAAAATTACCACTTCCTTACCTCACAACATTGCCAGCGCTTTCAAAGCCTTGGTCCTTGTTTTTTGTCTGCTGTTAGCTACCAACAAAGTGCAGGCGCAGGCAACTGCCATCGCCACCACGTGTGCTGGTGTAGGGGCAACATCTACCATGACCATTGGTGGATGTTCCACCGCTGCTCTTGCTGTTTCAGGGGCTTCTAGCGGGGTTGCTCTTTCTGCTCCTTGCGCAGGTACTGTTTTTAGCGAAGGCTGGATGCAAATCACTAACAATGGCCTCCAAACTCTAATCATTACAGGTGTTACAGGTTCGCTAAATTCACAATTACAATTGCAATTATTCAGTACCTGCGGTGGAGCCCCAATTATATGTGCAGACGCAACAACAACTACCGGATCGCAAACTGAGGTTCTAACTACACCAGCTCCTTTAGCCGTTGGAAATTATTTATTGAGAATTGTTAATGTGGGAACTGCCGTTATGACAGCAGCCATCTGTGTCGAATCGAATAATGTTTGTAATAGTATCACTCCTCTGGTTAGTAATAATGGTTGTAATGTAGCCACCATTGCCAACCAAAAAATAATCGGACATTCGTATTTCTCTACTGGGCTAAACCCTACTAATGCTTGTGGTGCCGCTTGTTCTTCTTGCCCTGCTACTGTGCCTACTGGTACTTTCCGTAGAGAGCGTTGGTATTCTTATGCCACACCTGCGGCTCCTGCTGTGCAAGCACTTTCTGTTTCTGCTAGTAACGGTGGCCCTACAGGGAATATTGTAATTCAAATTTTTTCAGGCGCTTGTGGTTCATTCTCTCAGGTGGCTTGTTCCAACCTCTATGACAATAGTCTTGCTCAAACCGAAATAGCAACCTATGCTGCTGCTGCTGCTGGTACAACCTATTACATCCGTATTTTGTACTATTTTGCTTCCAATGCCAATTTACCTTTAAGTACCCTTTGCGTGAACACAACTTGTGCGGGTGCATCTACAGTGGGTATCAACAGTTGTCTTACTGGTCCTCCTAATATCACTCTCAATGACGCAAGTACAGGTAACATTGCTACCATTTGCTCGGGAACCTTTCAACGAGAAGGTTGGTTTTCGTTCACTACCACAACGGCTGGAAATTATACCGTAGGTGCTACTAGCAATTCGGGAACTAGCAACTTGCAAATTCAAATGCTTTCGGGTGCTTGTACCAATCTTACTCCTCAAACGGTGCCTTTTGGTTCTACCTTAACGCAAATGGCTTGCAGTGATTTAATCACTACCAGTAGTATACAAACCGAAGAGGTATCAGTGGCTTGCGCTGCTGCAACAACTTATTATGCCAGAATTATTAACTCCAACGCCATCAGTGCGCCTATGGACATTAGTAAAATCTGTGTCAACCAAACTCCTACCAACGATGCTTGTGCGAGTGCTGTAAACATTACCACCCCTACTCCTGGAGGGGCTTGTTCGGTGAATCAGGTGGCTGGTACTGTGGGTGGAGGTACTCCTTCAGCTGTTGCAGATTTAGCACTCACTACTTGTTCTCCGGTAAATGCTACCAACGAGGATGTGTGGTATACGTTTACCACTTCTGCATTAGCCAGCCAAGTTTATACCATCACCGTAAATGGGATGTCTGACCCTGCTTTTCAGGTGTTCTCTACTACTCCTTGTGCGGGTGTTAGTGCGGGTACCCTTATCACCGGTGGTTGTGTGAATGTAAACGGGGTGGGTACTGCCACCGAATCGGGTACTTTTGCTATTGCTGCTGGGGTGCTTACTGTAGGCACTCCATACTGGATAAGGGTGTTTGATGCGCAAACGACCATACCTACTACTACGGCTTTTACCATTTGTATCACTTCCCCTCCGCTTAACGATATTTGTAGTGGTGCTTTCCCTTTAACAGCCAATAATACCTGTGTGCCCTTTGTTCCTGTTTCTCCTCAATCGTCAACGGTGATGAGTTCCACCAACTCGGGCATTGCGGCAGGTAGTACAGGTGGTTGTAATATCACATCGCCTACTGATGATGTTTGGTATACCTTTACTTCTGACGCCACAGGTAATTCGCAAACCGTAACTGTTACCGCCACAGGCTTTGCTCCTTGTTTTCAGGTGTTCACAGCTGCTGCTATTACTTGTGGAACCATTGTACCTGCCAATTCGGTCTCATGCTCTGCTTCTTCTACTGTAGGCACCGTGGGGAGTCCGGTCACGGTTACCGCTTCTTTTTTCATTACCAATAGTCAAACCTATTATGTGCGTGTATACGACTATAATGGAGGATCTACGGTAAGTACTGGTTTATTCGACATCTGTCTATTACATACACCACCGCTGAACGATGCATGTTCGGGAGCTATTTCGCTCACACCAACCGTGTCTTGCTCGCCAACAGCTGGCAATACTGCTGTTGCTACTCAATCGTTTAATGCCAATTGTACTCCAGCGGGTTCAACTAATGACGATGTTTGGTATTCGTTTGTGGCAACATCCAATTCGCATATTGTAACTGTGGCAAGTGGAGCCGGATTCGATGCTGCGTTCGAAGTATTTTCGGTGGCTTGTGGAGCTACCTCATTGGTATGTGCCAATGCTACGGGTGTGCTCGGCACCGAAACCACTACCCTGTCGGGGTTAACTATAGCTGCAACGTATTGGGTACGGGTGTTCGATGCGGGTACTGGCATAGCTGCCGGTACCTCTTTCACCATCTGCATCACCACCCCGCCTGCCAACGACCCTTGCAGTGGAGCCATTACCCTTACCTCTAACATTCTTAGTTCGCCAGTATATACAGTGGGGACATTTGCCGGTGCCACACTTTCGCAAGCAGCAACGGGTGGAGGCTGTGGAGGAACACCTAACGAAGATGTATGGTATAGTTTCACCGCCTCGCAAGCTACTCACATCATCACGGTGATAGGTACGGGACAAGATACCGTAGTAGTAGAAGTGTTTAGTGGAAACTGTTTGGGCTTAACTCCGCTTGGCTGCCAAAAGGCGACAAGTGCTGGTGGTACTGCCACGTTCTCCTTTTCAGGATTTACTCCTGGTTTTACTTATTTGGTACGTGTTTACGATTTTAGTTCGAATACAGCTAATTCGAATGTGTTTCAAATTGCGGTTACTCACCAACTCAACGACCAATGTACCTTAGCCATTCCGGTTAGCTGTGGGCTTTCGTACAGCGGTACAACCTTGGGTGCCACCACTACCAACGACCCCACTGCGGCTTGTGGTTCAAACGGAGCCATCACCACACCGGGTGTTTGGTATCGATTTATAGGAATTGGAGGAAACGTTTCGTTAAATACTTCAGTTTCTCAATTCGGCACCCGTATTAACATTTATACAGGTACTTGTCCTGGTGGACCTTGGACCTGTATCTCAGCCGGACAAACGGCAATGGGTACTGGACAAAGTGTTACCTTTAATAGTATTGCAGGCACTACCTATTGGATATTTATTTATAACTCAACCGGATCAAGTGGAACATTTACCTTGGCATTCACGGGTTGTGGTGGCGGTGTACCCAACGACCAATGTGCTACTGCTATTCCTGTATTCTGCGGTGTTCCTGTAACCACAGGGCTAACCACCACAGGCTCTACCTCCACAGGCGACCCTACTTCTGCTACTTCTTGTGGTTTAGGTATTACTTCGCCTGGAGTTTGGTTTTCGTTTTTGGGAACCGGTGCTACCGTTATTGCCAATACTTGCCCATATACTTTCGACACTGAAATCCATATTTATACCGGACCTTGCGGTGGCCCGTATACTTGCATTACGGCTAACGATGATGCATGGATGGTTTGTGGTTTAGGTTCGCAGGTACAATTTGCTACTGTGGCAGGAACTACGTATTGGATATTTGTAAACGGATGGTCGACCTATACTGGGAATTTCAACTTATCTATCACCTGTGTGGCACCTCCTGTAAACGACTTATGTGTTAATGCCATTCCGGTGGTATGTGGGGGTACTTACCCAGGTTCTACCATCTTAGCTACCAATACAAGCGATTATGTTGGTGGGCTTTCGCCTCAATGTGGATTACCTTTTACTTGGCCTTATGGAGGAAGCACCACGGCTGGGGTTTGGTATGTTTACCATAGCAGCACAGTGGCTACTATTACTGCCGCTTTGTGTACTTCAAATTACGACAACATGATTAATGTGTTCTCCGGTGCTTGTGGAGGCCCTTGGACCTGTGTGGCGGGTGGTGATGACGAGTGTACAGGTCAAGTAGGAACGTATGGATACGCCTCCTTTACCACTGCTCCTTGCACCGATTATTATATCTTTGTGAACGGGTATTGGGGTTCGGTAGGTACATATACCTTGGCTATTAACGGAAGCGGATGCAGCACCACTCCTGCCAACGATTTATGCGCCAATGCTACGGTGATACCCGCTTGCAATACCACCTTAACGGGTACCACCTATGGTGCCACCTCCACAGGCGACCCTTTGGTGAGTTCGTGTTTGCCCATTACCGCTCCCGGGGTTTGGTATGTTTACACGCCTAACGATATGTACTATTTACAAGCCACCCTTTGTGGTAGTAGTGCCTGCGGAACCTACAACAATTTGATAAATGTATATCAAGGTACTTCGTGCGCATCGCTTACCTGCGTTGGTGGTAATAACGACTCGTGTGGTACCAATGCACAATACAATTGGTTTAGTAGCGCTACGCCTGGTATCAATTATTATGTATTTGTTCAAGGTGTGGGTGGCACTCAAGGCGCCTTCACTTTGGGACTCAACGGTGTGGCGAGCACTTCGGGAGGTATCACCACGCCTCCTTGTACGCCAATAGTAGTGCTACCTATCGAACTAGTTAGTTTTACAGGCGAACTGGAGGGCAAACAAAACCTATTGAAATGGACCACAGCCACGGAAACCAACAACGATTATTTCACCTTGGAGAAATCGCAGGATGCTGTCAATTTCACTGGCTTTAAGCGAATAGCGGGTGCAGGTACTAGTATTTTCAGTATTGATTATTCGGCTTACGATGTGTCGCCTTATGCCGAGATAACTTATTATCGACTGAAACAAACCGATTACAATGGTGCGTTTACCTATTCCAATATCATTGCGCTAAGCAATTCGATGAACGACCTTTCGGTAACTAACCTAAGACCTAATCCTACGAGTAGCGATATCCGATTCGATTTGTACTCGCCACTGCGCGGAAAAGCTACTGTTCAGTTGATGGATTATTTGGGACGAATGGTGAGTGACGAGCTGGTGAACATTACCGAAGGCAATACCGCAGTGGATGTAAAAATGAGCGAATTGCCAAAAGGAGTGTATTCGTTAAAAGTAAGCTTTAGCAGTACTGGCTTTGTTTCCATCACCAAGGTAGTGAAAGATTAAACAAGGATAAAACACCCACCCAATAAAAAAGCTTCGCATTCGTGCGAAGCTTTTTTTATGGATAACAACAAAGCAGTGTTGAACTTTCTTGCGATATGGCTTATAAAATATCGATGCTGAAAGGGCCACACCAAGGGCTTGCAAGTTTAGGATGTTTGGTATTGTACCAACGCATGTAACAAGCAAACTTTTTGCCGGGTGCACTTGTCTCAACCTGAAATTTAGCTTTAGTAATTACTGTTTTTTCGGTGCCATCATCAGGGTTAGCAGGTACTCTGCCTATGGCCGAAGCCATTTGTACCGAATCGGCCATGTCGGCAAGGTGAGCTTTTTTAGAGTCAGAAGCGGTGCGGCATCTAAAGCCCAACACTCCTCCTCCTTCTTGTTCAATAATTGGATATATTTTTTCGGTGATAGGGGTATCACGATGCGTAGGTTTTGCTTTTGTGATTACAAAATTGTACAAGGCTTCGTCAGCCGATGTAGCACCAGGACTAGCCACTGCACGGTCGAGCATTTTGTTAGCTGTTTTGCGAAATGTGGCAATAAACGTGCGCACGTCCTTTTTTACTACCGAGGTAGAAGTGTTTTTGTCGCTATACCTTTTGTAAACATCTTCCACCCATTTATCGCGCATATCGGTCCACCAAGTACATTCTACATTGGTCCACCCGAAACGCGTTTGAACGGTAGGTGTAGTTATCGATTCCACATCATTAGCTGTGCTAGTAATGTAAGTGTTGAATTTTGAAATTACGGTTGAAATTCTAATTTTTGACATTTGACTTTGATTTTAATTGATACTAACTATACTATTTATTATTACTCTTTGAAATTTCGAGACACTTAACTCATCACTATTATTTATTGATAATGATGATTGATAAAAGCCTTAGCTCACATGTTTTGGGAGGTAGCTCACAAGTTTTGGGAGGTAGCTCACAGGTTTTGGGAGGTAGCTCACAGGT
>CAIWDF010000293.1 GCA_903911435.1 uncultured Bacteroidota bacterium | reverse complement strand
GTTGGGCAATGTAGTGAAACACGAGTTACACCAATTAGTAAGTGGAACAAGTACAATGAAAACCAATATTGAAGAGAACCAAAACGGAATTTATTTCGTGAGGGTATTAGATGTTGATAACAATGTGCTGTACACACAACGCGTGGTGAAACAGTAGAATAACTTTAATTGTTATTTTTAAAAAGCGCCCCGCATTTTGCGGGGCGCTTTTTTTTGCAATATTCTAAGAGTTGAAAAATAATTATGATTAGACAGTTAAGAATTCAGGCTTATATGTACTTTTGAATTCAAGAAAAAAAGAATAATGAAAACACTAAAAAAAATCGGCAAATGGATATTTATTATCTTGGTGATAATCAATCTTGCAATACTATTCTCTGGTAAAACCTATATTTATAGAGGATTAGCAAATACTTATTTTAAGGGGCGTTCAGGGCCTAGTATTGATGAGTATAAGATATTCGAAAGTAGAGAAGTGAATTCAGCGGTTTCAAAAGAATGGTTTGTTTCAAAAGCGGCTAACCATAAAAAGATACCACAAGCGTCAGAGAAAAAATTTAGAGACTTGGAAACAATTGCCTATCTAATTATTAAAGATGACTCAATTATTCATGAACAATATTGGGATGGTTACAATGAAAACTCCGTTACAAATTCTTTCTCCATGGCAAAATCATTTGTAAGTATTTTGATAGGAGTTGCAATTGATGAAGGAAAGATAAAGAATGTAGATCAACCTATTTCTGATTTTTTACCTGAATTTAAACAATCGAAACTGACGATAAAACACTTGCTTACTATGAGTTCGGGTATTAATTTTGATGAGGATTATATTAACCCACTTGCATATCCTGCCGCAGCATATTATGGAAGCGATATAAGAGATCTAACTTCTAAATATAAATCAACGGAAGAACCAGGAAAAGTGTTTAAATACTTAAGTGGGAACACCGAATTACTTGCTATAATATTGGAAAAAGCAACAGGAAAAAAATTGGCGAACTACATGTCTGAAAAAATATGGCAACCTATAGGGGCAAAGAACAAGGCTTTCTGGAGCCTCGATCATGCAGATGGAATGGAGAAGGCTTATTGTTGCTTTAATTCGAATGCAAGGGACTTTGCTAAACTAGGTAAACTTTATCTTGACTCGGGAAAATGCGATGGGAAACAACTGGTATCCACTGATTATGTTTTGAACTCTATTAAGCCTGCTGATTTAGTGGATGAGGAAATGAAGAAAAATGACAAATATGGCTATGCTTGGTGGTTGTTACCTAATTATAATGGTCATAACATTTTCTATGCTCGAGGTATTCTTGGCCAGTACATTATTTGTATTCCCGACAAAAAGATGATTGTGGTGAGGTTGGGAAGGAAACGTGAGAAGAAAAAAGGTAGCGACCATCCTACGGATTTGTATTATTACATTGATGCTGCGCTTGACATGTATGGAAAATAGTGTTTATGCGTTAATAAAAATAGTAAATTTGCAATCCTTAATCCCAAATAAAAATTTACTATGAGCGATTCAATAAAACACGAATGTGGAATAGCTATTATTCGTTTATTAAAACCGCTTGATTATTACATAAAAAAATACGGTACTCCATTATACGGCATCAATAAATTGTATCTGTTGATGGAAAAGCAACACAACCGCGGACAAGATGGTGCAGGTGTAGCGAACATTAAGTTTGATGTGGAACCCGGCACTCCTTACATTAGCAGAAATAGAGCAGTAGGCAGTGGTGCGATAAAAGAAATATTCGCAAAAATAAATTCTCGATTTGAAGAAGTAAACAAGTCGAACCCAGAGCAATTAAATGATGCAGAATGGTTGAAGAAAAATCTAGCCTATACGGGTGAATTGTTTCTTGGGCACTTACGTTATGGAACTTTTGGCGGAAACGATATTGAAAATTGTCATCCGTTTTTGCGTCAAAATAATTGGATGACTCGTAACCTTGTGGTTGCGGGTAACTTTAATCTGACCAACGTTGACGAATTGTTTGATGAACTAGTTGAGCTTGGACAACATCCTAAAGAGAAGACAGACACGGTGACTGTGATGGAAAAAATAGGTCATTTTCTTGACAACGAAAATGAACGATTGTTTAAGCAGTTTAAAAAGGATGGAATTTCGAAAGAGGAAATTTCAGGGCTTATTGCCAAGCATCTTGATGTACATCGAATCTTAAAAGCAGCAAGTAAGAAATGGGATGGAGGATATACTATGGCAGGATTATTAGGTCATGGTGATGCGTTTGTATTGCGCGACCCGAATGGTATTCGTCCGGCATTTTATTATTCTGATGATGAAGTGGTAGTAGTAACTTCAGAACGCCCAGTAATACAAACTACCTTCAATGTGCCAATTCACACAATCAAAGAATTAACTCCCGGGCATGCTTTGATAATAAAAAAGGATGGTAGTTTTTCAGAACAAGAAGTGATTGCTCCACTTAAAAAAACTCCTTGTTCGTTCGAACGTATTTATTTTTCTCGTGGAAGCGATGCTGATATCTATAAAGAACGTCAACAATTAGGTAGTCAATTGTGTCCTGCAGTTTTAAAGGCTGTTGATTATGATTTGAAAGACACCGTGTTTTCATACATACCCAATACTGCTGAAGTAGCCTTTGGTGGTTTGATTGAGGGATTGCATCATTACTCAAACACCATCAAAAGGCATAAAATACTAGCAATGGGCTTGTTTGTGCGCGATCCTGAATTGAGTGAAATCCTGTCATTTCGCCCTCGGGTGCATAAAATAGCCATAAAGGACGCAAAGCTGCGAACCTTTATTACCAATGATTCGCATCGTGATGAAATGGTAGCTCACGTATACGATACTACTTACGGAGTGATTAATCAAGGTGTGGATAGCCTTGTTATTATGGACGATTCGATTGTACGAGGAACGACTCTAAAACAAAGCATCTTGAAAATACTTGACCGACTAGGGCCTAAAAAAATTGTGGTGGTGTCATCTGCTCCGCAAATACGCTACCCCGATTGTTATGGAATTGACATGGCTAAATTGGGCGATTTTATTGCCTTTCAAGCAGCTGTTCAATTGTTGAAAGATAATAATCAAAGTGATTTGTTGAATAAGGTATACGAGAAAGCCAAAGCACAAGAACATCTTCCGAAAGAAAAAATAGTGAATCCAATAAAGGAAATTTATGCTCCATTCACACCTGAAGAAATTTCGAAGAAGATTGCAGAATTGCTGACACCAGAAGGCATAAATGCTGAAGTGGAAATAATTTATCAATCGATAGAAGGCTTACATAATGCTTGCCCTAATCATAAAGGAGATTGGTACTTTACAGGAAAATACCCTACACCAGGTGGCAATAAAGTGGCCAACAAATCGTTTCTTAATTACATAGAAGGTAAGAATGTTAGAGCTTATTAATGTTACGTGTTGTTATTAAAATAATATAAATGAAAAAATATTTTGTAATTATTATTGCCTTTGTTTTTTGCATAACTGCATTAACGAGTAGGGCTCAGTTGGCGAATGGAAGCATTGCTCCTGACTTTAATTTTACCGACATTGCTGGAAATTCACAACATTTATATACGTATCTTGATTCGGGAAGAACTGTGTTCATCAATGTTTCGGCAGCGTGGAGTTCTTCTTCGTGGAATTATCACCATACAAAATATATGGACAGTTTGTATAATCAGCATGGGGTGGGTGTTGCGCGTAACCTCAAGGTTTTGTTTATCGAAGGAGAATTGACTAACGACTCAATACAACTTTATGGTGTGAGTACGAATAGCACACCTTCTGGGTTTTCGACAGGGAATTTCACCCTCAATGTACCTTATCCTATTATTGATTTAAAAACATCTACTCTTGGAGCCACTAATTTTATGGGTGTTTCGGGATATAATATTCATTCGTTTCCTACCATCATGATGATATGCCCTGATAGAAGAGTGACGATAGTTGGCCAAGAAACCACAGCAGGATTGTATGCATCACGAGCCAATTGCGATACTGCTTCAGTAGCTACTGATGCCGAACTGTTTACATCTACCACAGCGAACAACGCACTTGCTAGTTGTGACAGTGTGACACCAACTTTCAGAATAGCAAACATTGGTACAGCTCCGTTAACCCAGGCCAACATTACAATCAAAGTGGATGGTGTGGTGCAAACGAATTTTGTATGGAATGGACCTCTCTCGACCTATCAAAGTGCAGTGATCCCTGGCCATAAAGTAACTGCAGCCATTGGAGGTCGTCATGTGGTGACAGCTTATGTTACTAACCCAAACGGTGTTGCTGACCCTACAATAGCCAATGATAGTGCGATTACAAGCTTTGTTCAGTACCCATCAGTTGGAGGAGCTGTCATCAATCAAGATTTCGAAACCAATGGAATGCCTAGTGATTGGGTGATTAACAATGGAGGTGACACATATACTTGGGAAAATACTACGGATGGATATAGTTCGAGTGCTGCCACAAGGCTTCGATGCTATTACATACCAACTGGAGATGTAGACATGTTTACATTATATCCAATGTCTTTTGTTGGGCTTACCTCACCAGGCCTCACGTTCGACTTGGCGTATGCTACATTTCAGGTTACAGATATGGATAGGTTGGAAGTGCAGACGTCAACAGATTGTGGGCTTACTTGGACCACTCATTACTATAAAACAGGCGATTCGTTGGCCACGCATGCCCCTGTGATGTCGGAATTTGCTCCAACATCTCCGTATCATTGGCGAAAGGAGCTTGTATTGCTTCACAATTGTGCCGATTCGGCAAATGTTTTGGTTCGTTTTAAAGCCACTTCGGGTTATGGAAACGATATATTTATTGATAATATCAACGTGACTGAAAGTGCTAATGTGATGGAGGTTTCGACTAATGTTAAATTTAATGTTTATCCGAACCCTGCATCTACCAATGCAACCATCAATTATCAGCTTGCTCAAAATTCGAAACTCTATATTAATGTAACCACCATATATGGGGAGGAAGTGAAAACACTCGAGTTGGGGAACAAAATGGCCGGAAACCACTATGAACAAATTAACACGGAGGCTTTAGCAAATGGTGTTTATTTTATTGCCATACATACTGATGAAGGAACTACCTGCAAAAAGTTGGTAATTAATAGGTAGTAGTAATTCGATTTCTTTCATACCTATCAGTTTTTAACTCGATACAATTGGAAGCCAACAACCTAAAAAACCATAAAAATTGAATCGAAGGGTTTGATTAACTCAAAATTTCCGTGAAACATTCTGTTTTTTGTTAAATTAAACAATGTTCCACGAGGTTGTGGGTATATGCAATGGCTGCTGTACAGCGTACACGAGGTAGTAGGTATAGTCAATGGCTGCTGTACAGCGTACAGCTCACCCTGCATCCTTACAAGGTCATCTGTACAGCGTACAGCT
>CAIWDF010000292.1 GCA_903911435.1 uncultured Bacteroidota bacterium | reverse complement strand
ACTTTTACTCCAACATTAAATACTTTTGTTCCGAAAGCGAATACTTTTGTTCCAACAGTGAACACTTTTGCTCCAACAGCGAATACTTTTGCTCCAAAAGTGGACACTTTTATAAAATCAATGAACTCTGTTCAACGAATAGTAGCAGTTTAATTTGTTTTTATAGGGTGAAACGTAAAAACAAACTATTCCACTACTATTTTTTTATTCATTCTGTTATTGTTTTCATCAATCATTTGAACAAAATAAATCCCTTTCGCTTCTTTGCTAAGGTCTAACATCGCCTCACGAGTATTAATAAGTTCATTCCAAATTTCCTCTCCCATCAAATTGAACACCCTCAAACTTCTCAACTTTATTCCCATACTAGTAACCTTAAATATCCCCGAAGACGGATAAGGTGAAATGCTAATCAAATCATTTCCGTGCAATGTTGGTTCGTTAATGCCAGCATAAAGTTCCAAACACGATGGAAAACTATCCACCGCAAACCATTGCTGCACCCGTCTTACATCATCTCTGTTTTTCTCGTACAGGTTTCCAAGATCATATGCAGAAATAGTATCTCTTGTAAACACTTGCGCCATATCAAACTCTACACTTGCTCCTGCATTTAAATTAAACGGGCCGCAACCCATTACAAAGCGCCTATCACCAGGAGTGTTATTTGCCGATATTTCTGTCCAGCCTGTTGTATCGTTCAGTGGTCCGTCAAACATAAAATTATACGGAAGAGTTCCTGAAGTTCCATTTCCTCCATATGTGATGTGAGTAAAATCTCCCCAAAGTGCATTCAAATAGTTATAATATGTCGGTGTTGATGTTGGATTGCCGTTTACTGGACTAAATGTATTATTAAAATACATAAAACTTGTCATCAGGTTTTTTTCTCCTACTTCATCCACTATTCCATCATTATTATTATCAATACTGTCATTGGGTTCAGCCAAAGGCCCATTCAGTATTACAGAACTATTCATGGGTGGTTTAATCCCGTAAGCACCTACTTGCCCATTACCATCAACAGAGTTTCCATTTAAAATCATTCCGTAATTTTTAGAAGGATTACATGCAGTAAAATCGTCTCCATAAAACCCCAAATCTGCATCATCCCAATAACCTATATACACCTGATGATAACTATCAGTACTTCGGTTAAATATTTTATAATTATAAAAAGTGGTATAGTTAAGCACATCCAAACTATCTGTTATATGAGGGCATGCAAAGGCATAAGCTGAAGCATGAATTTCTACTTTCAATGGCAATCCTCCAGACTCGGTATGAGGATAAAGATTATCATTAAATATCCAATACACCATTTGATCTCCTTTTATTATTGGATAATCTCCATCAATTAGGGGGCGATACAGTCCATCATGGTTCACATCTACAAATGGTGCCAATTTCCTTGTGTAATTTCCAGTACCAATTGCTGGCCAGGTGATGATGTTACTATCCACAGCGTACGTCCCATTCTGCACATTTCCCAACAAGAATTGATGTCGAAACTGATTAATGGTTATTTTATCTATTTTCCACAACCGATCAAATTGATTTGAGACTATCGAATCCGTTGTTCCATTAATGGTATCAAGTGGTCCAGTAAAATAGTCGCTACCAGTTTGTCTATAGGTTTGAGCCGCTTCATGCAGCAAGCCTCCATTGTCCAATCCTCCTATCCAAAAAGCCGAAGCAAATTGCGCACTCTTTCCTGTTCCTTTCGGAACTTCATACCTTGCATTCTGACTTCCATATATATCCCAAAACATATCCCCTCTGTTTAATATCTCAGCTTTTACTTTATTCACATCTAAAAAGGTGTATTGATTGGCAACAGATGAAGTCTGTTGTAATGGATTGGTTAAGGAGTAATTCAAATAGTTAAAGGAAGAGATGGTAGTTCCTGTATATACAATACCCCAAATCAAACCTGCATTATTATTAGCCAGAAACTTTCCTAAATTAACCCCAAAGTATAAGTAAATCTGCCCTCCGAAAATTTCAACCAAGCCAGTACTCACACTAAACATAACACCCCCCATTGATCCTTTTACAATCGAGTAACAATTTATAGTATTACTTATAATTCCAGTATTAGTAAATGTAGAGTTGATATCAACCAATGAATTCCCTGTAAGGGTATAAATAAAACCTGCTCCTCCTAACCATTTCGTATTATTCGCATCAACATAAATAGTTCTAACCCCTACAATGGATGCAGGATAATATGCACTTCCATTAAGATTGCTTGTCCACACATTTCCCGATTTTCGGAACAAACCTGCATTCGTGCCAACATACAAATCGTTATTTAAATCTAACGCCAAACAATTTACACTTCGAGTAGAAAATCCAGAGTTAATTGAATTATAAACAGTCCATGAGGCGCCATTAAAAACACCAACACCATTTTTAGTACCAACATAAATCGGACTTCCTTTTGTGAAAATACAATTTACAGTATCGTTCGGAATGTTCGAATTGCTTGTATTATAAGTTGTCCAGTTACTGCCATCATACTTGGTTAATCCTTTGCGAGTTCCAACCCACATATTTCCTAATCCATCAAAAGCAACATCATACACCAACTCGTCTGGAATACCCGAATTCAAAGTATCATATTGTGTATAATTTATTCCGTCATATTTCACTAATCCACGGTTTGTTCCAAACCACTTGTTTCCAGAACCGTCTATTTTTAAACAGTTATGTACCATTCCACTAGCTCCAGTTATGGTATAATTCGTTACTCCCGTTTGACTTTTTACATTCCCAACTATTAAAGCAAGAATGATTATCGCGTAAATTCTCTTCATCTCTTCTAAGTTTTTATTGTTAAACAAAATTACTTATTAATTATTCTTTATCGAAACCAATCCCCTTCTTCGGAATCTAACATTCCGAAAAAGGGTTCGATTTCTTTTTTATTCTTTTACCAATCGTTGTACACTGGTATTGGTTCCATCTGCAACCTTTATAAAGTAAACACCACTTGCCAAATCTCCCACCGAGATAGTGGTTACAGCATTTTTGCAGTTCACCGATTTCACCACCGAACCTAGCACATCATATACTGTTACCATATAGTTTTTGCTTGCCGAAGGATAGTTAATCGTGATATGTTCAGTTGCCTGATTTGGATAAATCGAAAATGCATTGCTCTTGTATTCGTCTATATTCACAGTTACAGGAGGTGGCACCCGCATAAATCTATTCACCGAAGTATTTGTTGTAACAGGTGGGTTGAAATCAAAATAAATATCCGCCTTGTTCAGTATGGTGGTCCCATACAACAAGTTTGCAATCGGTTTAATTCTATATTGCACATACCCTATCGAACCCTCGCTATCACTCGTGCTATCAGGTAAATTAATATTATGAAAATTAAAGGTGAGCAATCGTCCTGTCAACGAAGCCACATTGGTATGACTATAATTCATCAACTCAAAGGTCGATAAATCCAATTTCGCATCCAAGGTGTCGAGCAATCGAATGTTCAGTGCAGGAGCAGTTCCCGTGTTTTGAAAATGGATGGTATACGTAAAGTAATCCTGATAACGCTCTCCCACCGTATCAGGGCAAGTTTGTTTTACATTTGGGTCGTGCGAGTTCACCACATAATAACAATAGTCGAACGAATTATTGGAAGTATCATTATCTCCTCCCGAAGGACTCACCGCCACATTCACACATATTTGGTCACCGTTCTGAGCCAGTGTAGCAGTAGTGAGCACCAACCCGAAATCGGTGCTGTTATGCACAAGGTCAAAGTTGGAGATAGGATATGTCATCACATTACCACTAACTGTTGGAACAAGCGCCCCCGGAGTAACTCCCGTATAACTCACCGGACCATTGAGGGTAATCTGCACCTGTCCACTCATTCCACCTGCACAGTGCATATTATACCAATGACTCATATCACCGGCCATAATTTTCAACACATGCGTTTCGCCCGGAAAAGGCAATCCCATCGACATAATAGAACGCGTCCCCACATCAAATCCTGGCTTGCACACAATATCAAAATTTACTCCCTGCACCAAACTATTCAATGGCGATAACAACAAGGTAGTATCTAATCCTGGACTCGCACATTGATAAGTATAAGGCACATTCGCGGTATCTATTTTCACTGTATACATTCCTGATGATTCAGGAAAATCATAAACCCCATTCACAGCTGTAAACGTTTGGCTCAGCAAGTTATTATTCGTTCCATAGCATTTCAATGGCACGTTCACATATATTCGGTCAGTCGTATCTTTCACACAATTCGAAATACTGTCGTTGTACACAAATCCAACGATGCCAAGCGAACTCGCACATCCACTCACATTGCCAGCTCCACACAGCGGTCTGGCCAAAGTAGCCCATGTCATTGCTGGAATATAATTTGGCAAGCAAGTAAATGGGTTGGGTGTAATTCCAAAATTCAAACTATCAGTTAACGAAAAAGGAAACACCGGAAAACAATTGATATTATTATTGCCACACCACAGTGCGTACAATGCACCGGGTAACGATGGAAGCCCTGTCAATAAGGTATTCTGACAATCCAATTCGTTCAACGAGTTGGGTAAGGTTGGCAACGTTACCAGCGGATTGTCATTACAATAAAGTCTAGAAAGGCTCGATGACAATGGAGGCAACACCGTTAATTGATTGTTCGAAAGATGTACTTCCGACATCGAATTCGAAAAAGCAGGCAACAAACCAAGTTGATTGTTGGTACACGATAAATACGAAAGTGATGAACCGAACGCAGGGAATGTAGTCAGCGAATTATAATCGCACGATAAATAATTCAATGACGAGCTAAATGCCGGAAAAGTACTGAGAATATTATGATCACAATAAAGTGTTGTTAACCCCGAACCCAATGCAGGCAACGTACTCAACTGATTCGACCGACAACTGATGGAGTAAAGCGATGCAGGCATAGCCGGAAATACCGATAACACATTATTGTCGCAAGTAATTTGCGTCAACATATTCGGCAAGGTTGGCAACGATGATAAATTATTATTCGAACAATCAAGTGAATTTAAATAAAGCGGAAGCGTAGGCAACATCGCTAACGAGTTCGAAGAACAGTTAATCATCACTATCGAATCAGTGAGTGTAGGCAATATTCCCAACATATTATTACTGCAGTTCAAACTATTCAGCCTATTGGGCAACGCAGGCAGATTAGTGAGCAAATTACTATTACAATCCAAATACGTCAACGAACTATCCAATGCCGGAAGCACAGCAATCTGGTTCGAATAACATGTCAAACTCGTTAATCCACGAGGCAATGCAGGCAGACCATTCAAATGATTCATCCCACAACTCAATCTCGCCAAAGCACTATCCAAAGGAGGTAAGGTAGTAAGCGAATTCCCGAAACATACCAGTTCTACAAGGCTCGTATCAAGCGCACCTATCGATGTTAGTTGATTTTGCGAGCAACTCAAATACACCAACGTTGATGGCAACGAAGCAATCGTATCAATAAAATTAGCATCACATATCAATGTGATGAGCGATGGAGGCAACGTAGGTAGACTCGTAAACTGATTCAATCTGCAGTTCAACTCACTCAGCGTATTCGGCAACGGAGGCAGGCTAGCAAGCAAATTACTATCGCACGAAAAGTACCACAGATTACTCGGCAAGGCCGGAATGTTCGTAATCAAATTGTAGCTACAATCCAATTGCGTCAGCGAAGTAAAATACTGAATACCGCTCAAGTCGGCAATGCAATGATGACCCAAGAACACACTCGTGGCCGTCACAATGTCAGTACAAGTGGTGTCCATTTGGTTACCATTCATACACGTAGGATAATTGTTCTGCAACCAGGTTACAAAGTGCGCATCCGGAATAGTTACAGTTTGTGAGTTTACGCTCCAGCTTAGCAAAGCGAGCATCGAAATAAGTAATATTTTTTTCATACCATTTATTTTTGCCCCGTAAGGTTATTTTAATGTGTTTAAGTCATCCCGAAAACAGGGCTTAGTTCAGAACACTTAAGCATGGAAAAGTTCCGGCAACAAAAATATAGCAAAAACAAATGAACTTTTCTGCCAGAATGGCGAACGGTATCTTTTGGGCGGTGAGCGGTCGTTTTTCTGAGTAAGCGGTAAATCAACAACCCTTTTTATCCTAAATAATCTTATTTCTCTCGTCTAATTCATCCAAAACTGACAAAATAGCAGTAATCTATTGCACACTTCCATTCATAAATTCGCAATTTTCGTTTTTCTTAAGTCAATAATCCGAAATTCCATCAAAATCAATTAACGAAACACTCCAATAGTCATCTTCAATTCTCCCATCTCTTCAACTCTGCTAGGGCTTAATATGAATAGCCACGGGTTTTAACCCGTGGTAATAAATCCCTCCAACCTCACGACCCCAGCGGGGTCGAATGTTTATGCTTATCAAAAAATCATTACGGTTTTGGTGTTCAGAATTCTTAGTGTAAATAGAAAATATTTGTGCAATGTATTCAACTATTCGTATATTTGCACCGAAATTTTAATTAAAAACAATTGGACCGGGGTGTCCCCGATCGGTAAGAAGCCAAACGCAAGTTTGGCTTTTTGTTTTTATGGAAATACCTTCAAACCATAACGTTTACTGCCCTTTGCATATATTTTTGGTTCTATGATTTCAAATGCAGGATTGGCTCTTTCTGGGTCAATTACATATCGCGCAACAGGGTAGGCTATTAAATCGGCAAGTTGAAGTCCGTTAATATTTTCTCTTTTATCCTTGAAAACAATACTTAGTTTATAATCTGTTAATCTGGCAGCATTCACATATCCAGTTCCTCTTGATAACAGACGTTGAAAATGTTCCCCTAATTTTTTATCTTCTATTGTTCCTCTTCTTTCAATTACAATTTCAAGTTCTTTATTTTCTTCTTTAATATCATCCAGAAAAAATATAGCACGCTCTATTATAAACGACAATGCCAATTCATAAACATCGTTTGATAAACGCCCAAAACGCTTAATATAATCATCTTTTCGAATGGCAGAAGCAATAATGATATAGTTATTTTCAGACATAATAGTATTAATCCGATTGTAAAAATCCTTCTTAATTTCAATATCAAAAAGTTTACTGAACTCCTTTTCACATTTGCGAATATCACGCGAATGAAGTATTACAAGTTTGTTTCCCCATATACTTGTTTTTAAAGCATTAATATCAGTTCTTGTTTTTTCGTAATTATCATTCGCTATAAGTACGCCACACAACAGGAATACCGGAAAATCAGGATTAACCATAGTTAATCCATGGTCTCCGCTTTCATCTATAAACAAATAATGTTTCATTCTTTTGTTTTAGGTTTAATAAAGAGTGATGCAACCAACCCTACTCCAACCACCACATCTATTACATTCCATACGTCCCTACCCAAAGCAATTTTAATAAACGGTTGAAACAATATAGCAAGCACCACATATAGTATTGCCTCTGTTTTATTTCCTTCTTCATTTGCTCTATAGGCTAGCACAGCAAAACCAACTAATGCCGCAAACCTTGTAAATTGATAAAAACCATAAGGCATTTTTGCAAGGCATAAAAAGAAAAGGATTGCAAGAGTTATTTTAAGGGAGTTTTGAAACATTATAAATGGGATATTAATCTTTTATGCTCTTATCCGATTCATAAGAGTGGAAAAGTTTTATGTCTTCAAAAATGCTTTTATTATTTTCATTAATTTTCCTTAACCCAATCATTATACCTGGAATATTATAGGGATGAATAGCTTTTTGTACCAATAGGTTTACTATTTGCGAATCATCTTCAATAACAAGACCTTTTAAGCAGTCAAGAACTGTCTTTGCTAAATTATCTACATCTACCTCATAAAACCTTTTTTTCTCAACAGATACAGCTAATACAACCTCTACGTTTATTGGACGCTTTAAAGGAAAACTACCATCAATGTTTTCAGAAATAAACGCTCTCAAATTTTTTTCAAATCTTTGGACAGCCTCTTTATCAGGGTTTCTAACATACAACTCATTAAGTACTATATCTTCCCTACCTTCTGTTTTTAAAACCCCTCGGTAGCCGACTAAAGGTTTATATTTGTCTTGTTTTGTAGGTATACTATCTTGTCCTGCAAGTTGTCCTATACACCAATCAAAAATTGGATTTTTTTCAACAACAACATATCTTTTCATATTATTTAATTTTTATTACATTCCATTTTATAGAATCAGTTTAATTTGTTCATCAATGAATTCAATAAATTCAATTGCTTCGTTTATTGCATATTCAATATCTAATTTAGGCAGTTTAACTGTTGCACCTTCTTTTGTTTTGCTGTTTCTATGAACTACATCGTGTCTTGATTCAATATATTCTTTGAGAAAACTCAAATCTTTAGGGAAATCAACATTAAGGACTCCCTCATAATATTTTTTTGCTATCCATATATTATGAAATGTAAATTCCTTTAAATCATTAATTATTTTTGTTTTTTCACTATCTGAAAAAGTAGTTTTAAGTTTAAAACTTTTTTTATATTTTTTCTCACTACAATTAACAAATGCACGAATAAACTTTTCATCCCCTTTATCAATAATATTTATAAAGGCATCTGATAAATATGTTTCCATTGTTGTAATAACGCTAACAAGTATATTGTTTTTTAGTAATGTGTTCAATTCTTCATCGTCTAATTCTAATTCATTAAGTTTTTTAATTTTTCCTATTGATTCATCAAAAGTTATTTTAAAGTCTGTATTGTTTAATATTGCTCCCAATTCATAGCCGTTGAAATTAGCGCGAAATGTAAAATGTGTTTTTGTACGTTGATTATTTTCTATTCCGATTATCTCACATTGCCCACCAGCATAACCAGCATAAAGTATAATTTCAAAATTCTTATTACAGTTTTCACATATTTTAATACTTTGTACTTCTTTTGTGCTTTTTTTATTTGTTTCTGCTGAATAGTCTGGAATTGGTAATTCAATTTCTACACTTTCAACTTTCGCTCCACAGGAACAAACAAACTCAACTTTTAAAGATTGAAAATCTAATCTAAAAGAAAAATACTTTGTATTATTTGCCATTTAATTATTTATTTATTTTTTCAAAAACCTTATCAATCATTTTGTCATTAAGTTTTTTCTATTTCTTTTAAAAAATTATCTATAAGAGTTTCATTAATTTTTCCTCTGTACACATTTTCCCATAAATGGATTGGGAAATAAACACTTATAAAGTGATAATTTTTTAGATTCTTTTCAATAAAATCTAGTGACCATGGCAAATTTGGATTTAAAATCAAACCTGGATACATATACCCATAAACTTCATATTCACCCCAACTCCATTTGTCTTTATATTTTTCTAGAAATTCTTCTGTCCATGGTAAATTCATATTTCCGCTTAATGTAACAAAGTTCCATTTGTCTTCATATTTTTCTATGAATTTTTCAGACCAAGGTAGTTTGCTATTCCATCCTAAACAATACCAATCCCATTTTTCTTTATACTTTTCAAAAAAATCAATATTCCATGGCAATCCTTCATTACTACTCAATTTTTCCCAATCCCAATAGGTCCAATATTTCTCAATTAATTCGATATCCCATGGAAATCCTTCATTACTGCTCAATTTTTCCCAATCCAACAGATCTTTGCATAATTCAAGAAAATCAACTGACCAAGGCAGTTTATTATTACCACTAAGTCCACTCCAATCCCATTTTTCAAAATACTTATTTATTAAATCAGATGTCCATAATAAACTTGCATTACTACTTAAATTGTGCCAATCCCATTTACTTAAATATTTTTGAATTAAATCTTCACTCCATGGTAGCATATGATTAGAACTTAAAGATTTCCAATCCCACCATTCTTCATAAATTTCAATTAATTTTAAAGTCCAAGGTATTTTTTCATTGTTACTTAAGTACTGCCAATCCCAATATTTTTTGTATCGCTCAATTAATTCATCAGACCATTTTAAATTATAATTATAACTTAGGCTATGCCAATCCAATTTGTCTTTATAAGCGTTTATTAACTCATTTGACCAAATCAAATTTTCATTTAAATTTACCCCGTAAGTCCAATTCAGTTTATCTTTGTATTT